>JAITKU010000124.1 GCA_031278255.1 Eubacteriales Family XIII. Incertae Sedis bacterium
CCGCCGAACTGTGTTGCAAAGCCTCGCCGAACCTTAGGGTTCGTCTGCGTTTTGCGCCTTGCTCGACGAAAAAAATTCTGCGCCAAATTTGTCAACTTTATTCCGTAACGAACCCTAAAATATCGATTATGCGCTGATTGGACAATCATAATAAATTTTTGCGACCTGCGTGCGCCGCTTAAACCGATTTGTACCACAGCTTCGCCTCTCAGCAAAAGGCCCTGAAAATATCCGCCACCGCGGCGTGCGGCGCGGCGCGGCCGCCGTTTTCGGCGCAGAAGAGGATACCGTTCTCCGCGTCCCCCCGCGCCGTCGCGCCCAAGACCTCGGCCAGACAGAACGGGATGTCTTTCTTCGGGCAGAGATCGATACAGTCTATGCAGTGCGCGGGTTCCGTGTTTCCGCGCGCTACGCGGTCGGCGAGCGCGTTGCGCAGCATTCGCACGGGTCTGCCGAGGGGGCTTTTCAGGATGAGCGTTTCCCGCCGCTGCGCTTGTGCGTACACGGCGCGCACGGACTGCGGCGCGTCGCATTCCGAGGTCAGGACAAAGGACGTATCGAGCTGTATGCCGTCCGCTCCGTAGGCGACCGCCCGCTTCACGTCCGCGCGGCTCATCTCGCCGTTTGCCACGATGAGCGGGCAGTTCGGCAGGTCCGCAAGCTCGCGCTTGATCTCGACCACGCTTCGATAGAAACCGGCCGTCGCGCTGTCGAGCTGTTCCTCCTTGAAGCCGAGAATCCCGCATTTGGACGGACCTTCAAAGATCACCGCGTCCGGCGCGCGGTTGTATTTCTTCGCCCAGCTTTTGCGCAGAAGCCGGACGGCGCGCGCGGAGGAAAGCATGGGCACGAGCATCACGCCGGAATCCCCGGCCATGGCGGGAAGCGAGACGGGTATCCCCATCCCCGCGATGACGATGCGCGCGCCGGCTTCGATCGCCGCCCTTACCGTGTGCGCGCAATCCGGCGCCGCGTAGAGGACGCTTACGGCGATCGCGCCCACCGGTCCCTTTTTTTTCAGGATACGCGCGCAGGCGTCCGCGACGTCCCGTCTGAAAGCGCGCAGATTCGCCGTCTGCGGGTCTTTCTCGTAATCGGATTCCGCGAAACCGGGCTGTGCGGCGGTAATGACGCCCACCCCGCCGCAGGTCGCGATCGCGGCGGCCAAACGCGGCGAGGAGAAAGCCGCGCCCATGTCGCCCTGCACGATGGGCACCGGGATGTCCAGAGCGCCGATCCGAACGGCGCGCAGAGGCGGCTCCCGCTCTTCCCTGATCGGGCGGACGGCCTGCATCCGGAAATATTCCTCCACATTCTCCAAGGCGAGCAACAGCAGACTTCTCTGCTCCTCCGCAAGCGAAGCGAAAGCCGCTTTTGTCATCCGTTCCCGAAATTCCGTGTGCGCGCGCGCAAACGCCGCGCCCGTCTCCGTCAGCGCAAGCTTTACGATACGCCTGTCCTCGGGCACGCGAAAGCGATCCACACAGCCTTTTCGGACCAATTTGTCGATCGCGGTCGTGAGCGCGCCGACGCTGATCCTAAGCCCCGCGGCCACCTGCGTCATGGTCTTGGCCTTGCCGAGACCGATTTCCGTCAACACGTGCATTTCGCTGCCGGATATCCGCCCCCCGGAGGCGCGGCGCGCCGCGTCGTCCAAGATGGGCGGAATGGTCTGAAAGAGGCGCGCGAATATTTTGCCCGGTTTGTCGAATTGCGTTTTCATCGGCACCTTTCCATATTCGGCGCCGTCGTTCAGGCGCCGATGGCGAACAATATCTCGCAGCGGCAGGCTGTTTTGTCCCCGAGCCGCGCCGTCGCCGTTCCCGTCCCCGCCCGGCGCCTGAGCCGGTCCAGACATATTTCGAGCGTCAGTACATCGCCCGGAACCACCTTTTCGCGGAATTTCGCGTTGTTGATGCCGCCGAAGTAAGCGATTTTGCCGCGGTATTCCTCCATGGACAGGATGGCCACCGCGCCCGCCTGCGCCAGCGCCTCCACGATCAGCACCCCCGGCATGACTTTCTCCTGCGGGAAATGCCCGCGGAAATAGTATTCCTCCGCGCGGACGCGCTTGACGGCACGTATATGGCGGCCGGCCTCCAGTTCCAACACCTCGTCGATCAAGAGGAAAGGGTCCCTGTGCGGGATGATCTCCATGATTTGGGCGCGGTCTAAGATTATTTCGCTCATTTTATTCCTTTTTTGTTAAAAATTTCAATAGATGCCCGTCCGCCTCCCGGTCGCGGCGCGGCGCGACGGACGCGGGTCCGAACATTCCGCGCGTTACGCGTACCGCTTGAACAGCACCGTGGCGTTGTGCCCGCCGAAGCCGAGCGAATTCGACATCACATAGCGAAGTTCCGCCTTGCGCGCGCCCTCCGTCACATAGTCCAGATCCAATTCCGCATCCGGCACCCGCAGATTGATCGTGGGCGGAATAACGCCGTCCCCTATCGCCCGCAAACAGATCACCGCCTCCAGCGCGCCCGCCGCGCCGAGCATATGCCCCGTCATGCTCTTGGTCGAGCTGACCGGCACGCGATAGGCCGCATCGCCGAAAACCGCCTTGATCGCCTGCGTTTCAAACAGATCATTGTAGGGCGTGCCCGTCCCGTGCGCGTTGATATAGGAGATTTCCGCGGGCGGCACGCCTGCGGAATCGAGTGCCATACGCATGGATTTCGCCGCGCCGATACCGCCCGGCGCCGGCTGCGTGATGTGGAAAGCGTCGCAGGTGCTTCCGTAGCCCACCACCTCTCCGTAAATCTTCGCGCCGCGCGCCTGCGCGTGCGCAAGCTCTTCCATCACGACCATGGCCGCGCCCTCGCCCATCACAAAGCCGTCCCGTTCCTTGTCGAAAGGCGTGGAACACCTGCCCGGGTCCCGTCTCGCGGACATGGCCGTCATGTTCGTGAAGCCCGCGAAGCAGGTGGCCGCAAAGGGCGCCTCGCCCGCCCCCGCGATGATCGCGTCGATGTATCCGTGCCTTATGGTGCGCCAGGCTTCGCCGATGGCGTGCGTCCCGCAGGAACAGGCCGTTACCATATCGATCGCGGAGCCTTGGGCCTTGCACGTGATGGCGATGTTGCCGGCCAATATATTGCCGATGATCATGGGAACGAGCAAGGGGGACACCCGTCCCGGACCTCGTTCCGTCAGCTTTCGGAATTCGCCCTCCAAGGTGGAAATGCCGCCTATGCCGCTGCCCGCGTACACGCCGAGGCGGTCGGGGTCTATGTTTTCCCCGCTGACGAGGCCGCTCATCTCCATGGCCTCGAGGGCCGCCGTCACGCCGTACTGACTGAACAGGTCCATCCTGCGGGCCTCCCGCTTATCGCGATATGTAAAATCCCTGACCTCGGCGCCCAGCTTCACGTTCAACTCCGTCACGTCGATCTTCGTGATCGCGCCGATACCGTTTCTGCCGGCCTTGATTCCCGCCCAAGTATCCGCGAGATTGTTGCCGAGGGGACTGACCGCGCCCATACCCGTAATGACCACTCTTCTTTCCATCTTCTTTACCTCTGTCAATATAAGCTCTTGTTGCTTAAAACCTCAATTGAGACTTCAAATTTGGCGTCGTTCAATTTTGGCGTCGTTCAATCAACACCCCTAAATAACGATTCCGCCGTCCACACACAAAACCTGCCCCGTAATATAGGCCGCATCGTCGGACGCGAAAAAGGCCACGGCCTTGGCCACGTCGGCCGGCGTGCCCGCGCGCCGCAGACTGATTGCCTCCGTCATGGCGGCCCTTTGCGCCTCGGGAAGCGCCTCCGTCATTTCCGTCGCGATGTAGCCGGGCGCCACGGCGTTGACCGTAACGCCGCGCGATCCGAGTTCCTTTGCCGCAGACAGGGTCATACCGACAAGCCCGGCCTTTGCCGCGGCGTAATTCACCTGCCCCGGATTGCCCCGCAAACCCACGACGGAGGAGATGTTGACGATGCGTCCCGCGCGCTGCTTTGTCATGAGGGGCGCGAAAGCCCGCATCATGTAAAAGGCGCCGGAGAGGTCCGCGCGGATGATTTCGTCGAAATCCTCGGCGCGCATACGCAGCAGCAGCTTGTCCCGCGTGAGGCCCGCGTTGTTCACGAGGATATCGACGCGACCGAAGCATTCTTTCACGCGCGCGAGCGCCGCCTCGCTGTGCGCCGGGTCCGCCGCGTCCCCCTGCAAAAACTCCGCGCGAACCCCGTACGCGGACAGAAGGCCGCGGCACTCCGCGGCGGCTTCCGCATTGCCGCGATATGTGAGCAGGAGATCGGCGCCCCGTTCCGCAAATTCCAAGGCCACGGCCCGGCCGATCCCACGCGTGCCGCCCGTAACGACGGCTGTCTTTCCCGTCAGCGCGCGCATCCGATTTCCTCCTTTATAGACGACAGGGCGGACTCGAGGCCCTCGGCCTCCGCGACGTTCAGCGTGCGCGCCTTTGGACTGATCTTCTTCACGAGTCCCGTCAGGGTCTGTCCCGGCCCGAGTTCTATGAAGAGTTCTATCCCGTCCGCCGCCATGTTCTCGATCGTTTCCTGCCAATATACGGGGCTTTTCAATTGCAGGGCCAGGCGCGCGCGTATCCAAGCCGCGTCCGAAAGCGCCGCGGGCTTGCCCTCCGTCAGATCGCGGCCTGTCGTATTCGCGTACACGCGGACGCGCGGCGCCGAAAAATCCATATCGCGCACGGCTTCCGCCAGCCTTTCGGAGGCCGGTTCCATCATCGGGCTGTGAAAGGCCGCGCTCACGTTCAGCGGGACCGCTTTCAGACCGTCCGTTTCCTTGACCCGCTTCCTGAGCCTGTCGATCGCGGCGAGGTCTCCGGCCGCGACCGTCTGCGTGGGCGCGTTGAAGTTGACGGCTTCCAAGATATCGCCCGCGCGCGCGGACGCCACCGCTTCGAGTACGGCCTGCCGTTCGCCGAACACGGCCAACATCGCGCCCTTTTGTTCGCCTGCGGCGTCGCGTCCGGCTTCCGCCATGTAGGCGCCGCGCTTCTCCACCAAGGCGAGCGCGCTTTCAAAATCCGCAATGCAGCCGGCCGCCGTCAGCGCCGCGTATTCGCCGAGACTGAAGCCCGCAAGCCCCGCGATCGCAAGTCCGCCGCCGTCCGCTTCCGCGAGACCCTCCCGCGCGAGGCCCTCCCGCAGGGCCGCATACGCCGCGACATCCACCGTAAAGACGGTGGGCTGCGTTATATGCGTCTGCCGCAGATCGGCGCGCGTTCCCGCAAAGCACAGGCGCTTGATTTCATCGCCGGCCCGATCGAAGATTCCGCGCGCCGCGGGATACGCGTCGTACAGGCTCTTCCCCATTCCCTCATACTGGGCGCCTTGCCCCGCAAACAGAAGCCCTGCTTTCATATATTTCGTTGACCTCCTTGAAGATTTCTTCTATGATTTCCGTCGCCGTCTGCTCCCGCTTGACGAGGCCCGCGATCTGCCCCGACATGACGGAGCCATGGATCACGTCGCCGTCCCGGACCGCGGCGCGCAATGTGCCCGCCATGCGCCGCTCGAATTCCTCCGGGCTGAGGCCGCCTCCCTCGAGCGACAGAATCTCCCGCGTCATCCTGTTTTTCAGCACGCGGACCGGATGCCCCGTACTCCGGCCCGTCACCGTCGTGTCGCTGTCCTTTGCTTTGAGGATCATATCCTTGTAGCCTTGTGAAACCGTGCATTCGCGCGCGACGAGGAAGCGCGTGCCGAGCTGTATCCCCTTTGCGCCGAGCATGAAAGCCGCCGCCGCGCCGCGGCCGTCGCCTATGCCGCCCGCCGCTATGACGGGCAGGTCCGTCGCGTCCGCCACCTGCGGGATCAGCGCCATCGTGGTGAGTTCGCCGATGTGTCCGCCCGCCTCCTGCCCCTCCGCGATAAGCGCGTCCGCGCCGTTTCGCGCGAGGCGAACGGCCAGAGCGACGGAGGCGACCACGGGGATCACCTTGATGCCGGCGCCTTTCAGCGCGGCCATGTATTTGCCGGGATTGCCCGCGCCGGTCGTGACCACGGCCGGCTTCTCCTCGCAAAGCATCTCCATAATGGCGTCCGTGTGCGGGTTCAGCAACATCACGTTCACGCCGAAAGGCTTGTCCGTCAGCGCTTTCGTCCTGCGAATCTCCTCCCGCACAAAGTCCGCGTCGGCGCCGCCGGCCGCGATCTGGCCGAGACCGCCGCCGTTTGAAACGGCCGAAGCGAGGCTGCTGTCGGCAATCCAAGCCATCCCTCCCTGTACAATGGGGTACGCGATCCCCAGCAAGCCGCCGATATCCTTTCCGCCATCCGCCATCCGCATCTCCTTTCCCCAAAACGCCGCGCGCCGGGTGCCGCGCGCAAAACCCTGCGCAGCAAGCACGCCGAGTCCGGCCGAGGCCCGTGCCGGCGATTTCAAGAATACTTTTACTCTAAAACTATTTTATTATATTACGATTCTTCCGCGAACGCAAGGGCAAATCCGGGATTTTTTGCGACTTGCGACTTAACAATGCACGCATACTTGATCGGACCCGCCCAAAATGATACAATTAGTTTAAATTTGGCGGCGTCGTTCACATCGAATGGAGCGGAGGACATGGACGAAAAAATTTTGGTCGTTGACGACGAGCGGGAAATCGCAGACCTCATCGAACTGTATCTGCGCAACGAGGGCTTTACGGTCAGGACATTTTACGCGGCGCGCGAAGCGTTCGACTGCGTTTTGCGCGAGACGCCGGACCTTGCCATCCTGGACATCATGCTTCCGGACACGGACGGCTTCGCCCTGTGCCGAAAAATCCGCGAAACGCAAAACTTTCCCATCATCATGCTGACCGCGCGCGACGGCGAACTCGACAAGATCACCGGCCTGACCCTCGGCGCGGACGATTACGTCACAAAACCCTTTTGCCCGCCGGAACTCGTCGCCCGCGTCAAGGCGCAGCTTCGGCGCAGCAAGCGCTACAACAACGCGATCGCCGCCGGCCCACCGCCCGCCGCCCTCACCTGCGGCGTGCTCGCGCTCGACGCGGACGCCCACGAATGTACGCTGAACGGCGCGCCGCTCGCCCTCACGCCCACGGAATTCACCATTCTGCGCGTGCTGCTGGAGCGGCGCGGCACGGCCGTAAGGTCCGAGCAGCTTTTCCACGCGGTCTGGGGCGAGGAGTATTACGACAAAAACAACAACACGATAACCGTCCACATACGCCACCTGCGGGAAAAGCTCGGCGCTTCGGCGGGACTCGTCAAAACGGTTTGGGGCCTGGGCTATAAAATCGAGTGCGCCGCGCGCTTCGATTTCGGAGAAAACACAAATTGAAAGGTGATTTCGGCCCGTTAAAACGCAAGCTGCTTCTGCGCGCATTTACCGTTGCCGCGATTGTTTTCGGACTCGGCTTTCTGATACGCGTACTGCTGATCGACGGAATATTGGAGGCCCCCTTTGCCGACGCGTTCATCCGCGCGTATCAAACCTTGTTCGACGCCGATTGGCGCGAGGCGGCGACGGCGTATCGAAGGCTGTTGCGGGACAACAAGTCGGAACTCTTGATGGCGGGGCTGCTGCTTATGGCCGCCATCAGCTTTTACGCCTCCCTTTCGGCGCTGATCCGCTATTTCAGGGAAGTCGGCGAGGGTATCCGCAAATTGGCGGACGAAAGCGCGGAAGAGATAAGACTCTCCCCCGAAACGGCGTTCTTGGAACGCAAGCTGAACGAGGCAAAACGCACCCTGCGCCGGCGCGCCGATGATCTGAAAGAAGCGGAACGACGCAAGGATGAGCTTGTCATGTATCTCGCGCACGACATCCGAACGCCGCTCACCTCCGTCGTCGGCTATCTGAATCTGCTCCGGGACTCGCCCGGGCTTCCCGCGGCGGAGCGGGAGAAATACGTCAACATCGCCCTGGACAAGGCAAACAGGCTGGAATCGCTCGTGGATGAGTTTTTTGAGATCACGCGCTTAGGCAACCCGGCAGTCTCCTTGGAAAAAGAAAAACTCGACCTGTCCTATATGCTCACGCAGCTTGCCGACGAGTTTTATCCGCGGGCGGAGGCGTCCGGCAAGCGGATAAAGCTGCGCTCCGCGGACAACCTGACCGTGGAGGCGGACCCGGACAAGCTGGCGCGGGTATTCGGCAATCTGCTGAAAAACGCGCTCTCCTACAGCAGCGACGGCAGCACGATCGAGATAGAGGCGCACAGACGCACGGGCGCGGCGCTCGTCGTTTTTCGGAATCAAGGCGCGACGATTCCCGTGTCCGCGCTCGGCGCGATATTCGATAAGCACTACAGGCTCGACGCGGCGCGGGGCAGCGGCGGCGGCGCGGGACTCGGGCTTGCCATCGCGAAAGAGATCGTCGAGCTTCACGGCGGGACCATCGGCGTTCAAAGCGACGCGCAGGGCACGGCGTTCACGGTCAGCCTGCCCGCGGCGGACTGACCGTGATTCGATCGATTTTAATTTTTTATTAAGAAAATATCAAGCTGATCTTAGCACACGGCCCTTTCGTTTCCCGTATGATGTTTACAGGATGCGAAAAGGCTTTTTTTGTGGCAGAATGTTCAATTTTGGCTCCGTCCAAAATTGAAGCGCCAAAGGCGCACTTCAATTGTTGAACGGATGTTTTGAGGGGACAAGGGCTCTGCCCGCTGCCCCTCAAAACATAGGCGTCAGTGGGGGATTGCTCATTTTCCCCGCGCTTTAGCGCGGCCGGAAAATGGGACAGCGAAGTGAACCGCAGGTGAACGGAGGAGTGAGGCGAAGCCGAAC
>JAITKU010000210.1 GCA_031278255.1 Eubacteriales Family XIII. Incertae Sedis bacterium
CCGGGTTTCACCGGCGCCGGGTTGGTGCGCTGTATCGGCGCGCTCAAAGGACTGTCAAAAAAGGAAGCGGATAGCGGGGTTCGTGAATCCCTGCGGTTTGTGAACCTCGAGGAAGCGGCGAACCGCGTGGGAACAAAACGGTAGAACGCGGGCCGCGCGTCCTACCGCACGCAGCCGCCGTTGGCTTCGATGGTGGCGCCCGTCACGAAAGACGCCTCGTCCGAGGCGAGCCAGGCCGCGACGTCCGCGATTTCTTTCGGCGTACCCGCCCTGCCGAGGGGGATGCCCGCCTCGAGTTTGCGGAACATCGCGGGATTGTCGCGGGCGAGGTCCGTCGCCACGAGTCCGGGCGCCAGATTGTTGAGCCTGATACCGTAGGCCGCGTACTCCTTGGCGAGACAGCGCGTGAGGTGTTCCATGCCGGCCTTTATGAAGCAGTACAGCGGCTCATGCGGCGTCGAAAGCGTGGCGTCTATGGACGTGACGTTAATCACATTGCCGGATTTTTGCGCGCGCATGATCGGCAGAACCTCCCACATGGCGTAGATACCGCCCAGCGCGTCCGTATCCACGAGACGGTGCCAGTCCTCGACCGTGGCTTCCTCGAACGGGATATTGCCCAGCACGCCCGCGTTGTTCACGAGGATATCCACGCGGCCGTAGCGTTCCAAGACCTTGGCGATGAGCGCCTTGACCTCCTCGCCGCGCGTCACGTCGGTTTTGACGAACAGGGCTTCTCCGCCGTCCTCGACGATTTTGCGGCTGTTCCGTTCGCCGCGTTCCGCGCGGCGGCCCGCCAGCACCACGCGCGCGCCCTCGCGGGCGAAGCGTTCGGCGACGGCCTCTCCGATTCCGGACGTTGCGCCCGTCACGATCGCAACGCGGTCCGCAAGCTTACCTTTCATTCTTCGTGCCTCCGTCCTTGTGTCCCCGTTCGCGCGGCGCGCGAACGGGGGAGGGGATATGCGCTTCTACCGATCGTATGCCTCCGCCAAAACGGCCGAAACATCCTCCGCCGTCACGGGACGCGGGGAGAAGTGGAAAGGCATCGCTTCCATGATGGCGGGGACGGCCGCGAGGACCTCCTCTTTCGATTTCGCGAAGCCGGAAAGCCTCGGAAAGCCGACCGTCTTGTAGAGCGTCGCGATCGTATCGCGCGCGACGGTCCCGATCGTCTCCGCGGACGCGTCCGCGGGCAGGCTTGCGCCCAGAAGCCGCGCGACCCGCGCGACGCGCTCCGGGATAACGGGCGCCAGAAAGTGCATGGCCTCGGGCAGTGTCATGGCGCAGGCCGTGCCGTGCGGCATGTGGAAGATCATGCCCAAGATGAGGCCGATTTCATGCGGGACGTTGCAAAACGGCCCCATGATGGAGAGTCCCGCCAGCGTCGCGGCCAGCTGCAAGCCCTCGCGCGCCTCCGCGTCCGCGCCGTTTTGGACGGCGCGCGGCAGATTCGCGCCGATCAGCGCGATGGCCTTTTCCGCCAAAACGTCGCTGATCGCGTTGTGTTCCGCGGAGGTGAATGCCTCCACCGCGTGGCAGAGCGCGTCCGCGGCCGTCGTCACCGTAACCGTCTGCGGCAGCCCGATCGCGAGTTCCGGGTCCACGATGCCCAGATTCGTCGCGCAGGGCACATTCTGCTTGCAATTGTTCTTCGTGTCCGTAATGACGCCGCCCGGCGTGGCCTCGCTGCCGGTCCCCGCCGTCGTCGGGATCACGACGATCGGTTTCATCGCGCCGTCGTCCTGCCGGATATCCTCATGTGCCAGGTAATATCTGGAAATAGGCGACGGATTCGTCAGCAGGACCTTTACCCCTTTCCCCGTGTCGAGGGAACTGCCGCCGCCGACGGCCACCACGCCGTCCACGTTCTCCGCCCGGCCGATCGCCGCGGCCTCTTCGATCGTGTAATCCGGCGGGTCCGGGCGTACGCCGTCATAGCAGACGGTTTCGATGCCGGCCTCGTGTATGACGGAGAGTATGCGATCGACGATGCCGGCGGCCCGCACCCCCTTGTCAAAGACCACGAGTACCTTTTTGCAGCCGAGCGCGCGCAATTCCGTTCCGGTTCGCTTCGATACGCCCGGGCCGAACAGGATCGGGTTTCGGGCGGCGAGAAATGTGGATACCATGAAAAACCTCCTTGTCAGCGGTTAATATCAGTCGTAACAGCCCTCCGTGGATTTGATCAGCCCGGCGAACTGCGCCTCGTCGTGGCCGTACCACAGCAGGGCGTTCTCGTCCCGCGCCCGCCGGACGATGCGCTCCACGCTCCGGACAAAGCCGTCCTTGTCGCAGACATTGCCGGGCAGGCGCACGGGCGGCCCCACATTCTCCCGATTGTAGATCGCGTCGCCCGCCAGGAGTATCTTCCCCGTCCGCGGCAAGTCCGCGAGCAAACCGAGCATACCGAAAGAATGGCCCGGGCCGAAGTTCAGGATGCGCACGCCGGGCAGAATCTCCCGCTCCGGCTCGTCGGCCGGGATCAGGGTAAAGCGCAGCCCCTCGGATATCCAAAACGCGATATCGCCGCCGGAACCGGCCGAGGCATCGCCCAGCGCGTAGAGCTTCACGCGCTGTGTGAATTCATCCTCGTGGACGAAAAACTCGGCGTTTTGAAACAGTTCCAGATACCCCGTATGATCGGCGTGCAGATGCGAAACCACGACGAGACGGATATCCGCGGGGCGCACGCCGAGCGCGGCGAGACGGCTTTCTATGTGGTCCTCGGGCTTCATCGAGAAGTCCCTGAAGATCATCGGATGTTGCCGCTTTTCGTCCGTGTGGCAACCCGCGTCCAGAAGCAGAAGCCCGTCCGCGTGATCGATGAGTACGCTGAAGATCGGCGCGGTCTGCATTTCGGACGGGTCGGCGTCGGCGCGGGAGTTGATTTTGGGTCCGCGCAGCGCGCCGTTTTCGAGGACGTAGAGCTTCATATTCGCCATATCAGCGCGCCCTGTTGTCGATGGCGGGCTTGATCTCTCGGCCCGCCTGCATATCCGTCAAGGCCTCGTTGATCTGTTCGAGCGCATAGGTCCGGCTCACGATATCGCCCAGCGGGTACTTGTCCCTGCGCGATTTTATGAATTGGAGCGCCTTGTAGAAATGGTGGATCACGGCGCCGCCGCTGCCGATGATCTGCATGTTTTTCTGCACCAGAGAATAGGGCGTGAAAGGTATTTCGGCGGGGGAGGTCTGCCCCACGACGAGGTAGCGGCCCCCCTTTTGCACGAGGTCCGTGCCCTCGGCAAAGGCCGGCGCGTAGCCCGAGCATTCGACGACGAGTTCGGGGCCGCGTCCGCCCGTGAGCGCGTAGACCGTCTCCTTGCGCGCGGCGTGATCCGGCGTCTCGTCGATATCTATGACGTGATCGGCGCCCCAGCGCTTTGCCAGCTCCAAACGTCCTTTCGGCGCGCCGATGACGATCACCTGTCCCGCGCCGCTTTCCTTGGCGAGCAGGGCGGCGTACAGGCCCACGGGTCCCGCGCCCTGTATGACCGCCGAATCGGCCGTCCCGATGCCGCCGAGTTTTTCAAAGGCGGCCACGACGCTGCGGAAAGCGCAGGCGACGCCGATGGATTCCTCCTCGCTGACACCGTCCGGTATCTTCACGACCTTTGTGCGCGGGATAACGTATTCGTACTCCGCGAAGCCGCCCATCAGCTTCTCGGGCGGCGCCATGCCGTAGCCGATGCGGTGTTCGCAGAGCATGGGTTTGCGCGCGATCTCGCAGTAGTAGCAATCGTAGCAATCCGCGTGCGCCCACATGATGCGGTCGCCCTCGCGCAGGGCTTCCCCGGCGGCGTCATGCACGCGCCCGCGCCCGAGCGCGGCGACGCGTCCGATCGTTTCATGTCCCATAATGTAGGGCGTCGGCGCTTTAATGCCCATCCTTCCGTGCCAAATATGCAGATCCGATCCGCATATGCCGGCCATCTCCACCTTTACGAGGATTGCGCCGTCCTCGATCGCGGGCACGGCGACTTCTCGGATCTCCAGAGGCTTTCCGTAATCGGGCAGCACGGCTGCCTTGCAGGTTTTCGGCAATGTCATTCAGAGGACCATCCTTTCTCGGCGCGCCGCGGCGGTTTCGGCTGCGGCCTTGCGCGGCGATGTTTGCTTTAGCGACCGCGGGGCAATTTCCGCATTATCGCTGTAATTATAATTGTAGTTTTTATACGCGGCCTTGTACAATAAGAATAATTCATGAAAATATATGTATATCTTTTAGAAATATTCAGAGAATTTGTAATATACTATTAACTAGGTGTACCCATTCGTAACAGTACACCCAACTTTCAGGCATTCTGCCAAAACTGTTGTTACTGCTCAAAGGTTCAAGCGCCGCGATAGTTTTGCTCCGGATCGGGTTCTGTCGGACCGGTTGCCTTTTTGCCCCGAAGTTCTGCTTCGGCAGGCAAAACGGACAGCGGAGGTGGCTCCCGGAGCGTACACAAAGTTACGTGAGGAAGCCAATATGGGCCGGCAGCTTCCGTAATGGACGAAAATCGCGTGGGGTTTGAGTAGTAACAAACCGTTCCGATTTAACCAAAAAGAGGAGGGAGTTCAACATGTACAAATCCACACCTATCGAGAACATGACCAATGCCTTTGACGTATCGGGTAAGAATGTAGTCGTGACGGGCGGGAATCGGGGTATCGGCCTCGGCATTTCCACCGCTTTCGCGCAGAGCGGAGCGAATGTGATCATCCTGTGCCGCAATGAAGCGTCCGGAAAGGCGGTCGCGGAGAGCTTCGCCGAATACGGGGGGAGATACGCCTGCTTCGGCTGCGACATCTCCGATGTGGAATCCGTAAAGGCGGCGGCGGCCAAGGTATTCGGGTTTTTCGACAACGTAGACGTACTCGTCAACAACGCGGGCGTCGCCACCACGACGGACTTTCTCGATCCGAACGGTCTCAGCGAATGGCACCGCGTCATAGACACGGACCTGCACGGGGTTGCCAACGTCGTTTTCCATGTGGCGCCCAAGATGCGCGACGCCGGGCGCGGCGGATGTATCATCAACATCTCCTCCGTCGGCGGACAGCGCGTTTCCGGCTCAAAGGACCATCACAACTCGCCGTACAACGCTTCCAAAGCCGGCGTGGACATCTTCTCCAAATATCTGGCCGTCACCCTCGGGGATTACGGCATTCGCGTCAATTCCATCGCCCCGGGCCCGACGCACTCGGATCTGGACAAGGACCTGCCGCCCAGTTTCATAGAAACGATCGAAAACGAACTGCCGGCGCACCGCTTCGGCGAACCCATCGAGATCGGCGCCCTGTGCGTGTTCCTCGCGTCCCCGGCCGGCGTGCAGATCACGGGCGTCGTGCTGCCGCACGACGGAGGTCTTTTGACCGTGGCATAGCGCGCGCGGACGGATTGCGAATTCGCATTTGAGACCGCGCGAAAGACTCTTCGCGTTCGGTCGCGCGGTTTCGCGCGAAGCGTCGGGCCGCAATTCGCGTTTTGTGTTTCTGCGGCCGCATCGCGGCGGTTCAAGATGAAAAACAGGAGGCATAAAATGGCGTCTTTCAATCATTTCAAGCATATATTCACCCCCTTGAAAGTCGGGACTGCGACTTTCAGAAGCCGTGTGGAATTCTCTCCGATGGTCTGCGACATGACGACCTCCACGGGGGAACCCACGCAGGGCTATATCGATTTTGTGGAGCGGCAGGCCGAATCCGGCGTGGCGATCATCCATCTCGGCGCGACCCCGGTCGATCGGGAGAATTCCGTCGATTACCGCGCGGAGGTGGACGTGACCGACGAACTCAAGATCGCGGGACTCGTCATGATGGCCGAGGCGGCGCACCGGCACGGCGCCAAACTCTCCGTCGAACTCGTACACGCCGGCCGCGGCGCGGACGCCGAACTCATCACGACGCCCTACGCCATCGCCCCGTCGAACTTCACGATACCGGGCAGATGCCGGTACATCAAGGAGATGGACCAGCATGACATCGAGCGCGTCATCGCGTCCTATGTGGACTGTTCTTTGCGTTTGCAGCGCTGCGGCTTCGACGGCGTTCTCATACACGGGGCGCACGGCAACCTCATCGCGCAGTTCCTTTCGCCCATGACAAACACGCGCACGGATATGTGGGGCGGCACTCCAAAGAGGCGCAGACGCTTTCCCCTCGCCCTGCTGAAAGCCGTTCGGGAGGCCGTCGGTCCCGATTTCCTCGTCGAACTGCGCATATCGGGCGATGAGATCGTCCCGGAGGGGATGCGCACGCCCGAGGTCATCGATTTCCTCAAGGAGGCGCAGGACTACATCGATCTCATCAATGTTTCCGCCGGTCTTATCGTCGAAACGCGCGGCCAATTCTACAGTATGCCGCCCTATTTCCGTCCGCGCGGCGCGAACGTCCCCTACGCGAAAGAGATCAAGGCTTGCAAGGATATTCGCATACCCATCAGCGTCGCGGGCGGCATTACGACCGCGGAGATGGCGGACGCGCTCATCGCCGAGGGCAGCGTGGACATGGTTTCCATCGCCCGCGCCCTGCTCGCGGACCCGGACATGCTGAACAAATCTTGGCGCGGACAGCCGGAGAAAGCGCGGCCCTGTCTGCGCTGCTGGATGTGCGCGGGCGGTTACGGCACGCACATACATTGCGCCGTCAACCCGCAGCTCGCGCGTACGTGGCGCTATTCAAAGCCTTGGCCCGCGGAGAAGAAAAAGAAAGTCGTCGTCGTGGGCGGGGGCGTCGCCGGTACGCAGGCCGCGCGCACGCTCGCGGAGAAAGGGCATGACACGGTGCTTTTCGAGAAGAGCGACGCCCTGGGCGGTCTGCTGAAAGACATCAGCCGCCTGCCTTTCAAGGACGACATGCTGTTCTACACCGAGTGGCTGCAGCGTGAGACCCTCGCTTGCGGCGCGGATATACGCCTGAACACGGAAGCGACCGCGGAAAACGTCATGGCGGAGAAGCCGGACGCCATCGTAGTGGCCGTCGGCGCCGTACCCGCGCGCCCGCCGATTCCCGGCCTCGACGGGGAAAAGGTCCACAATGTACTCGACGTGGATGCGGGCCGCGTGAAATTCCCGAAAGGCAGCAAGATCGTCGTACTCGGCGGCGGACTCTCGGGCTGTGAATCCGCGCTTGCCCTCGCCATGGAGGGCCACGCCGTCACCGTCGTCGATATGATCAAGACGGACGATTTTGCGAGCGGCGGCCACGATCTGGCGCGCAACATGCTCATGCAGCTGCTCGCCGACAACAACGCCAAGCTCATCGGCGAGAATCTCGTTCGCTCCGTCTCGGGCGGAAAGGTCGAGATAGAGGACAGAAACTGGAAAACGCGCTTTTTGGAGGCGGATTACATCGTAGAGGCCTTTGGCATGAAGAAAAACGAGGCGATGCTTGATCGCTTCTTTGAACTCATCCCGGACGTGTACTATGTGGGCGACTGCGCGGGGGTGAAGAACATCATGAACGCGAACTTTACGGCCTACGACAGGAGCTGCAACATTTGACGCGGCGCGCCGGCGCGTTTCAACATTTGAAGCGCGCCTGGGGCGCTTCGATTTTGGACGGAGCCGAAATTGAAAGGCGGGTGTGAAAATTGGCAAGGAAACCGATCGATATCAAGGCCGGCAAACGCGTCTTTAAGTCCGCCGGCCTCCAGGGACCGATCAGCGGTCCGCCCACGGTTGTCGATTCCGATGAAAACGGCAAGGTGATACGCGTGCGGCCTTTCCACTACGACGCGTATGTGGATTGGGAAAAGAAAAACCCGTGGAAGATCGAAGCGAGAGGCAGCGTGTTCAAACCGCCGAGGCGCACGGTCCACGGCGCTTTCTATCTCGGATACAAGAAGCGCGTCTATTCCGCGAATCGCGTAAAATGGCCGTTGAAGCGCGTGGACTGGGACCCGAAAGGCGAACGGAACCCGCAGAATCGCGGCAAGAGCGGCTACGTCCGCATCTCATGGGACGAGGCCGCGGGGCTTATCGCGGACGAACTCCTGCGCGTAAAGGAGAAATACGGCATGTCCGCCGTGCTGTCCGAGGCCGATATGCACGGCGAGGGGAAGCACGTGGCGCCCAGCCACGGTTGCGCGAATCGCTTGCTCAGCCTGCTCGGCGCTTATACGATACAAATGCGGAACATGGACAGCTGGGAGGGCTGGGCTTGGGGTTCCAAGAACGTCTGGGGCGGCGAGCCCGTGGGGGAGATGGAGCCGGCCGGCAATCTCTGGCCCGATATCGCGCGGCATTCCGACGCCCTGCTGTTTTGGGCCGCCGATCCGGAGGTCACGCCGATGGGCTTCGACGGCTATATGGCCGGCAGATTGAGCCAATGGCTGCACAGTATCGGACTCAAGTTCATCTACATCGATCCCGCCCTCAATTATTCCGGCTGTTATCTGGCGGATAAATGGATTCCCGTGTATCCCAACACGGACGCGGCCCTCTATCTCGCCATCGCGTGGGTATGGCTCACGGAGGGTACTTACGATAAGGACTATGTGGCCGGTCACGCCGTCGGCGCCGAGGAATTCTTTGATTATGTACGCGGAAAGGCGGACGGCGAGGCAAAGACGCCGAAGTGGGCGAGCGAGAAATGCGGCGTGCCCGAATATACGATCAAGGCGCTCGCGCGTTACTGGGGCAAGAAAACGGTCAGCGTCACCATAGGGAACGGCGGACCCGCCATACGCGGGCCTTTCTCCAGCGAACCGGCGCGCCTCCAATCCGTCCTGCTCGGAATGCGGGGCCTCGGCAAACCCGGCGTCCATCAGGTCAAATGGCTCGAATGGGGCATATTCTCAAAAGACCTCCCCCTGCCGTATCAGGGCAAGACAAATCCCAAGGTGGCCCTGCGCACGGATGTCGTACATCCGCCGGCGCAGGAAAAGGGCTTTGCGATGGAAAACGTGAACGATCAGATCAAGTCCATCATGGCCCGGGCCGAGAACGGCGAGGGTATCTACAGCTTGGAGGAAATGACGCGGGATCTCGAGGTGTTTCGCGAGGTGATGGCGCCCGTCAAGATTCCGCCGGCGCAGTCCGTACCGAAATGCCTCGTTCACGACGCCATATTGAACGGCCGCGTCGAATGGTACGGCCTGCATTCGTTCTGCGGCCCGGACTTCGAGCAATGGGAGAAGCATGAATATCCAAGGCCCGGCTGTTCGGAAATCCACATGATCTGGACGGATTCCCCCTGCATGGTCACCTGCTGGAACGACGGCTTCCGTTTCGTCAAGGCGCTCCGCAGTCCCAAGATCGAATGCGTCGTCGCGCAGCATCCCTGGCTCGAAAACGACTGCTATCTGTCGGATATCATCCTGCCCGTCGCGACAAAATTCGAGATGGAGGATATCTGCGAGGATTTCAACGGCGGTATTTTGGAATCCGTATTCCGCGAACACGCGGCCTGCCCGCCCGTCGGCGAGTCCCTGAACGATTTCGACTGCGTGGCGGCCGTCGCGAAGAAGCTCGGCGACGCCTATTATATGGCGTATACGAACAACGAACTGCCGCTCGAAACGCTCATAGAGGCGTTCTGGAAAGGCAGCAACGTCGCGCATCTCGACTTGGAGGACGAATTCCACAAAAAGGACATCTTCGTCATTCCCCCCGCGGAGGATATCGACAAAATCCCGCCGGGCCTGCGTCCTTTCTGCGACGATCCGGACAAGGCGCCGCTTTCGACCCCGACGGGCAAGCTCGAATTCACCTCCACGAAGATCAAGGAGCATTTCCCGGACGACGAGGAGCGCCCGCCCTACCCGAAATGGATCGAGAAGAGCGCCCTGCACGACGAAAGGCGCGGCGGCGAACGCCATAAGACCTATCCCTTGCTCTGCATGTCCAACCACGGAAGATGGCGTTTTCACGCGCAGCTGGACGATCATACCTGGAACAGGGAGGTCGATCGCATGAAGATACGCGCCGAGGACGGCTACCAGTACGAATCCATGTGGATCAACCCGAAAACGGCGGCGGCGCGCGGCATAGCGCACGGCGATATCGTCAAGGTATTCAACGAGCGCGGCACCGTGCTTTGCGGCGCTTT
The DNA here is from genome assembly GCA_031278255.1 of Eubacteriales Family XIII. Incertae Sedis bacterium. Lineage (GTDB taxonomy): Bacteria > Bacillota > Clostridia > Peptostreptococcales > Anaerovoracaceae > JAITLA01. The sequence goes on from JAITKU010000210.1 coordinate 10,042, forward strand.
CCTGACCGAACGCCTGATGCCGGAGGTTGTCTATGTGGATCACGGCGCGCGCTTCGATCCGATCGACGCGGAGAAGCTCGACAGGGGCGGCGCGATCAATCTCATCACGCCGACGGCCATCACCTCAAAGACCGTCACGGGCATGGTTGTGAGCGGCTTTCTCGTCGATACGGCAAAGGTGACGGCCGCGGAAATGGCCGCGTGGCGCGCCGAATACCCCGCTGCCTTTGCGCGCAAGGTGGATTATGCGGCGGGGGTTTGTCTGGACGGTTGGCTCCTAAACCCGTGAGAGAGGAGGAAATCGCTATGGCAAAGGTATTTACGGTGGACGTTTCAAAATGCAACGGTTGCTATACCTGCCAGACCGTGTGCAAGGATGAGCATGTGGACAACGACTGGACGCCCTACGCCAAGCCGCAGCCGGAGATCGGCCAATTTTGGGTTAAGCTGCGGGAGCATGTGGGCGGAACGGTGCCCAAGGTCCGTTCGCATTACGTCCCCGAACTGTGCAATCACTGCGAAAGGCCGCGCTGCGCGGACGTGTGCGGCGCGGGGGCGATCGAGAAAAGGGAGGACGGACTCGTCCTCATCGATCCGGAGAAGTGTACGGGCTGCGATCTGTGCGCCGACGCCTGCCCTTACGACGCGATCTACAAGAACCCCGCGCTGAAGATCTGTCAGAAGTGTACGGGCTGCGCGCATCTGCTCGACGCGGGCGAAAAGTCGCCGCGCTGCGTGGAAGCCTGCCCGACCGACGCGCTGCAATTCGGGGATTTTGACGAAATGCGGGACTTCATCGTCGGTTCGACGGTCCGCAAGCCCGAGACGGGCATCGGTCCGCGGGTGTATTATCGCAACATCCCCGGCAGATTCATCGCGGGAACCGTCTTTGATCCGGTCGAACAGGAGGTGGTCATCGGCGCGAAATGCCGCGCCACGAACGGCGGCAAAACCCGGGAGGTCATCACGGATGATTTCGGCGATTTCTGGTTCAACGATCTGGCGGCGGGCAAATACGACCTTGTGATCGAGGCGGGCGGTTACGCGTACAGGACCTTCTCCGGTGTCGATGCGACGCGGGACGTGAACCTCGGCGATATTCCGCTGACGCGGGAATAGGATCGCGTTAAGCCGCTCGACATTTCGGGCCGGGGAAACCGCCCCCGGTCCGTTTTTTTGTGCGCCGGCGGGCGCTTTCGCTAGGCGGGCGGGTGCCGGTCCGCGTCCTTGTCGTCCTCGTTCGCTTTCCGGAACGCGACCTTGAGCCTCTTGGTGAGCAGACTCAGGGCGATGTTGCTGATCTCTCCCTCGCGGTATATGAGCCAGAGCGATTCGCGCATATAGGTGTCGTACATCTTGAGCCGGCGGCGGCGCATGAGTTTGCTCCTGTCGGAGTCGATGATAATGCCGTAGCCGAGTTCCGCGTATGTGATGGCGGAACCCCTGTCGTAGGCCCACATGATATCCTCCGGCGACAGATTCCACATGCGGATATCGTGTTCCATGCGCGCCTTGTGCGCAAGGCTGTCCTCGCCCTCCAGAATATCCGTTATAAAGGGCAAAGACATGAAATCCTCAAAGTGCGCGTCGTCCGTGGCGGCCGGGTGCCGGTCGGAGACCATGAGGTACAGGGGATAGGAGGTCAACTCGCGCTTGGACGCGTTCAGGGACTCCGGCAGGAAACGGTCTATCAAAATGATGATATCGATCAGATTTCGCTGGAATTGTTCGAGCAGGAAAGACGGCGGCAGAGACAGTATCTCCAGACGGATCTCCGGCCTTTTGGTCTTTATGTACTCGTACACCTCGAGTACGGGGGAGGCCTCCATAAAACTCTGCACCCCCAGCTTGATCTTTTTCCGGGGATTGTCGGCGGCGTTTTCCCGGTTGATGAGCGTGACCCTCTCCGCGTAGATTCGATTCAAATCGTTGAACAAATTGTAGTATTGACGGCCGACGAGCGTCAGCTCCACAGATCTTGTCGTGCGCACAAAGAGCTGCGCGCCGAGTTCGTTTTCGAGCGAAGCGATACTGCGGCTGACGGCCTGTTGCGACATGTAGAGTTGTTTCGCCGTCTTTGTATAGCTGAGCTTCTCGGCCAGCGTGAGAAAGGTTTTGATTTTTCCCGTATCCTGAAACAAGCGCGCGTCCTCCTCATTCCTCCCGTGACTGC
>JAITKU010000215.1 GCA_031278255.1 Eubacteriales Family XIII. Incertae Sedis bacterium
AACATCCAGATGACGATCGAGCTGATCACGCCGATCGCGATCGAGGAGGGTCTGCGCTTCGCCATTCGCGAGGGCGGCCGGACCGTGGGCGCGGGCGTCGTGGCGTCGATATTGGAATAAATTGGACACCGGCGATCCTGCGGTGAAGAACGCATACGAAATATTGGACATAGATCCGCTTTTGCGGCCGTTCCGGGGAGATATAGAGCTTCGCGTACGAAACTGCGCGCGCCTGCGCGCGCGCTTGCTCGGCGCGTGTGAAAGCCTGTCGTCTTTTGCGAACGGCCACATGTTTTTCGGCTTTCATCGCTGCGCGGACGGCTGGCTGTATCGCGAATGGGCGCCGAACGCGGCCGAAATCCATTTGTTCGGCGATTTCAACGGCTGGAATCGCACGAGCCATCCGATGCGCAGGCTGGCGGACGGGGCGTGGGAACTCTTCGTGCGCGGCGAGGTTCCGCACGGTTCCAAGGCGCGCATTCTGATAAGGACGGAGACGGAGCGCTTTGAGCGCATACCGCTCTATTGCAAACGCGTCGTGCAGGACCCGGGGAGCCTCGCGTTCGACGGGCAGATCTGGCTGCCGGAGGCACCCTTTGTCTGGACGGACGCCGGCTTTGCGCGCGATGCGGACGCGCCCCTTTTGATCTACGAGGCGCACGTGGGCATGTCCGGCGAGAGGGCCGGTATCACCCTGTATACGGAATTTCGGGATTTCATGCTGCCTAGGGTGCGCGCGCTCGGCTACAACGCGATCCAGTTGATGGCGGTCATGGAACATCCCTATTACGGCTCTTTCGGCTATCAGGTGTCGAATTTCTTCGCGGCCTCTTCGCGCTTCGGCCTGCCGGAGGACCTCAAGTCCCTGATCGACGCGGCGCACGGCATGGGCCTCGCCGTCTTTCTCGATCTGGTGCATTCCCACGCGGCGCGGAACGAAACGGAGGGCGTCGCGCGTTTCGACGGGACGGTGTACCAGTTCTTCCACTGCGGCGCGCGGGGCGATCATCCGCAATGGGACAGCAAGCTGTTCGATTACGAAAAGCCGGGCGTACTCCACTTTCTGCTGTCCAATCTGAAATTCTGGATAGAGGAATATCATTTCGACGGCTTTCGCTTCGACGGCGTTACCTCTATGCTCTATCACAACCACGGCCTTGGCGTGGCTTTCGACAATTACGGGAAATACTTTTCCGAGAACACGGACCCGGACGCGGTTGCGTACCTGCAGCTCGCGACGGAGCTTTGCCGCGAGGTGAAGCCCGATTGCGTGCTGATCGCGGAGGATATGAGCGGTATGCCGGGCATGTGCCTGCCGGTCCTCGGCGGCGGGATCGGTTTTGATTACAGGCTCGGCATGGGCCTGCCCGATCTGTGGATACGCTACCTCGACAAGCGGCGGGACGAGGAATGGGACGTGGGCGCGCTCTGGCACGAGTTGACGCAACGGCGCCCGCGCGAAAAGGTAGTCGGCTACTGCGAATCCCATGATCAGGCCCTCGTGGGGGACAAGACCATCATGTTCCGGCTCGCGGACAAGGATATGTACGACTCCATGAACACGGACTCGCAGAATCCCCGCATCGACCGCGCCGTGGCCCTGCACAAGATGATCCGCCTGATCACCTGCAGTTGCGCGGGGGAGGCATATCTGAACTTCATGGGCAACGAGTTCGGGCATCCCGAATGGATCGACTTCCCGCGTCCCGGAAACGGAAACAGCTACCATTACGCCCGCCGCCAATGGAATCTGCCCGCGGACGGTCTGCTCCGCTATCATTTCCTGCAGGATTTCGACAAAGCCATGATCGGCCTCGTAAAGGAACCGGGGCTGCTCGGGCTTCCCGCGCGGCTGCTCCTCCACCATGAGGACGATAAGCTGCTCGCCTATCGCAAGGGCCGCTTCCTGTTCTTCTTCAACTTCCATCCGGTGCGCGACGGCGTTTTTGTGATCCCCTCGCCGGCGGACGCGCGCTGGGAACTCGCGCTGCACACGAGTTGGCCCGCGTTTGGGGGCTATCGCCCGCAGGACTGCGTGTTTCTCGCGCAGGACGGGGAAAACAAACGCGTGGCGGCGGACAGGCGCGCGGCGCTCGTGTTTGAGGAGCGCGCGGAAAACGCGTTTGCCCGGGACCGGTTCCATGCCGAATAAGACCGATTACACCCTCATCCGCGCGCGGCGCAAAAGCGTCGCGATATACGTCCGCGACAGCGGCGTCTCGGTCCGCGCGCCGCTTTGTATGCCTCGGCGCGATATCGACGCGCTCGTCGCGTCAAAGGGGGAATGGATCGCGGACAAGCTTGCCGCGCTGGGGGAACAGGCGGCGCGGCGCAGGGCTTTTGCGCTGCGTTACGGCGATCTCGTTCTGTTTCGCGGCGCGGAATATCCGCTCACCGCGCGCGCCGGAACGCGGGTGGGTTTTGACGGCGCGTGTTTCTACTTTCCTTTGGGACTCACGCCCGCGGAGATCAAGTCTCTGCTCGTCCGGCTGTACCGCAGACTGGCAAAGCTTCACCTGACCGAACGGACGGCCCGCTTCGCCGCGCATATGAACGTCGCGCCGACCGCCGTCGGCATCACCGCCGCGAAAACGCGCTGGGGCAGTTGCTCCGCGCAGCGGCGCCTCAACTTCTCGTGGCGGCTCGCGCTCGCGGACGACGCGGTAATCGATTACGTTGTCGTTCACGAACTCGCGCACATCACCGAAATGAACCACTCGGCGCGCTTTTGGGCGATCGTCGCGGGCGTTCTGCCGGACTACCGCGAACGGCGCGCGCGGCTCGCGGTATTGCAAAAACGGCTCGGTGCGGAGAATTGGGAATGAGGGCGGTCTATTGACTTTTTATGAAAATCTTGCTGCCGGCGCCGCTTTTGCGAATCACGACCTGCCGGTCGATGCGTTCTTGCAGTTCATGCACATGGGAAATGATTCCAACAAGGCGGTCCCCGGACGCCAGCCCGATGAGGGTCTGTATCGCCTGATCCAGCGATTCGGCATCCAGCGATCCAAAGCCCTCATCGACGAACAGGGCGTCGATTTCCACCCCGCCCGCGTACTGCTGGATCGCGTCGGAAAGGCCCAGCGCCAGAGAGAGGGAGGCCTTGAAAGCTTCCCCGCCGGACAGTGATTTCACCGAACGCGCCCTGCCCGTGTAATGGTCCAGCACATCGATCTCCAGCCCGGTCTGCGCGTAGAGGTTCGCCGCTTCCTCCCGGCGCAGAAGCTCGAACCGGCTGTTTGTCATGATCCGCAGCCGTTTATTTGCCTCGATGAGAATCCGGTTGAAGTAGGAAGCCTGTACATATTGCTCGAACGCCAGCTTTTGCTTGCCGGCCAACTCGCCGTTCGCCGTCTTTGAAAGATTGGCGAGAAGCAGATATTCCCGCTGCCGGGCCGCCGCGTCCGCGATCGCTCCGCGGAGGGCTTTCGCGATCGGCGCATTGTTTCCAAGACGCGCCGTCAGCCTTTGAACGGATTCATCCGCGTCCCGCCTTTCCGTTTCCAGCTTCTGCCTCACGGCTTCAAGCTGCGTCGTATCCTGCTTCCGCTCGTTTTCGGTTTCCTTGGAGAGCCTTTGCAAATCCTGCTTTACGGCCTGCGTTTCCCGCCGATGTTGCTCGACGGCGCGCCTTAGCGCGTCGATCTCCGATTCCGTTTTCAACGCGTCGCGGTAGGCCGCTTCGTCGGAAAAATCGCAGTCGGACAGCGCCCGGAGGTAGGTCTCCCGGGTTTGCCGCACGGCCTCTGTGGCCCCGGTCAGCCTTTTTTTCCGGTCGTCGAGAAGCGTTTGATTGCCCTCCAGCTTGTTTTTGAGCGCGTGATACGCCTCTTCCGCTTGCTTGAAAGCATGTTTCAAGGCGTCCAGTTCCCGCGTCCACGCGTCCGCCGCCGCCGCGGCCTGCCTGCGGTCCGCGTACGTCAGGGAACTCCGCAGGGTCTTGTACTCGCCGGTCTTGGAGGCGATATCGGAAAGGAGTTCGCTCTTTTGCTCTTCGTTCCGCGCCGTTTCTTCCTCGTTGCGCCGCAGGGCGCGGTCCAGAGAAGCAAGCTGTTCCAAGCATTGTTCCCTGCGAGAAGCCTGCTCCTTTAGGCGGCGGGCCTGCGCGTCGTTTTCCCGGTTTTCCCGCTCGTTTTCCGCCAAGGCCGACGCGATCAGGGCGGCGAGGTCCTTCTGCGAGGCTTCCCCGCCGCGCGCGGGGAAGCAGACCTCGGCGGTATGCGCCGCCTGCTCCCGCGCGAGTTTGATCTCGGCCAGCTTTAGGGCCGATCGCTCGCCGGCCTCCTGCATATGTTTCCGCGCCCGTTCGGATTTTTGCCGAAAACCCTTTAATTCCGCCTCGTCGGGCGCGTCCGCCGTCAGGCTCGCCCTGCTCGGATGGACGGTGGCGCCGCAGACGGGGCAAGCCTCCCCATCCCGCAGCGACGCCGCCAAAAGACCCGCCTGTTCGCGAAAAAAGGCGCTTTCTTTCTCGACGTACATGAGATTGGCGGCGCGGAACTGTTCCTGCGCCGCGACAAAGCGGTCTTGCAGTTCGGCGCTTTCGCCCCGCAATGCCGCGATCCGCGACAGGGCGTCCCGCAGCGCGAGCAAGCCGGATCGGGCGCTCTGCAACTGCTTTGCCGCCTGCTCGCAGATCGCCGCCCTTGCCTCTGTGTCCGCAAGGCCCTCCGACTCCCTGCCGATCTCGGTTTTTTGCTCCGAAAGGGCGGTCTTTTGCCGCCGGAGTTCCTCCGAGGCCTCTTGGACGGCCGTCTGTTGTTCGTTCAGTTCGTTCAACGCGCGCTTCAGCCGCTCAGAAGCCTCGTAGCTCGGGAGCGTCTTTGTGAGCCGATCGATCGCAAAAGCGCGCTTCTCCCGTTCGGGCGCCCTTTCTTTCTCTGCCAGATAAGTGACCCGCGCCGCTTCCAGATCGCTTGCCTGCGCCCGCATTTCGATCTCCAGCGCCGAGATGTCCTGCGTCAGCCGGTGTTCGGCTTCCCGCTCGCGCAGATGGGCGGCCTCCGCGGGGGAAACGGTATACAGGGCCTTTTCCGCGCGCCGCAGCGTTTCTTCCCGCGCGTCGAACTCCCCCCGGCGATCGAGCAGGCTCTTTTGCCGTTCCCGCGCGATGTCCAGATCGGCAAAGGCCCGGTTGACGTATTGGGCCCGCGTGATCCGGGCGATCTGCGCGGCGAGTTCCGGACCCAGCGCGTCCGCCTTTTCCCGCAGGCCGTCCCTAAGCTCCGCGTCCGCCGCGATCAAGGCCTGCAACTCGGACAAAATATCCTCCGCGGTGTGGATGTCGGCCGTATCCGCCTTGGCGGACAATGCCCGGCCCCGCGCGTCCTCGGAATGGGCGATACCGGCGATACATTGCAAGATCTGCTGTTCCACTTCCGCACAGCGCTTTTTCGCTTCGTGTTCGTCCTCTTTCAACAGACGCTGCGCGTCCCGGTAGAGGTCGGTATCGAATACGCGCCGGAAGATTTCCCCGCGTTCCTTGCTGTCCGCGAGCAGAAGCTGCAAAAATTCCCCTTGGGCGATCATCGCAAGCTGTTTGAACCGGAGGTAATTGACGCCCAGAATTTCGGTGATTTTGACCGTAACGTCCCGATAGCCGGCGACGCGTCTGCCGTCCGGCAGTTCCAGCAGGGCATCCGGATTCTCTGCGGTCATGCCCGCGCCTCTGTTTTTGGGCCGCTCGTAACGGGGATTCCGCGTTACGGAGTATTTCTCGCCCCTGTGCAGGAAGCTGAGTTCGACGTAGGTTTTGACCTCGGCCTTGGCGAAGTCGCTGCGCAGGGTGTCCGTCGTCCTGTTGCGGCCGCTCGCCTCGCCGAACAGGGCAAAGCTTATGGCGTCAAAGACGGTCGTTTTGCCCGCGCCGGTATCCCCCGTGATCAGGAACAATCCCCGCCCCCCGAACGCGGTCAAATCCAGTTCGGTCCTGTCGGCGTACGGACAGAAAGCGCTCATCACCACTTTGAGGGGTTTCATTCTTCCGCGCCTCCCGCCGCCCGCGCAAATATCCGCTCCATCACCCGGACCTGTTCCGGGTTCAGTTCGTTGTTGTTCTGCATTTGATAAAACGCCGCAAACAGGTCCAAGGGGCTTTTCTCGGCGATCGCATCGGAGGCGGCGGCCCCGGGGGAAAGGACCCGCCCGACGCGGCTGTTTTCAAAATCCAGCGTCATCAGGTTGGGGTATACGAGACGCAGTTGTCCGATCGCGTCATAGATATCCGCCTCATCCGTCAATGTCGCGTGAATGTAGTCTTTCGCGCCGGACGCTTCCTCCCGGCCGATACGCAGCAGTTCGGCGATCGGCCCCTTGATCTCGCGGAGATCGCGCAGCGGGATGAGCGGAAGCAGGCGGACGGGGATTTCGTCCCCTTTCGCGCCGAGTTCCAAGAGCGCCGCCGATTTTTGATGCCGCGCTTCCGAGAAAGAGTATTTGAGCGGCGAACCCGCGTAGCGGACGGTATCCCGCCCGATCTTCTGCGGCTTGTGCAGATGTCCCGCCGCGACGTAATCGAAAGGCGCAAAGGCGGACAGATCCACATTCTCAAGGCCGCCCACGGACAGGCTCTCCGACTCCGAACGCGCGGGCAGCCACGCGCCGTTTACCACGAATTGATGTGTCAACAGGATATTCCGTTCCCGCTCGTCGATCTTTGCGGAGGAGATGATCGCGCGCACGGCCTCGTCATAGGATTCTATCGGCTGTTCAAAGAAAGGTTTTGCCATGGCCGGTTTCAGAAAGGGCAGCAGATAGATGTTGACGGCGCCGTGCGCATCCGTCAGCCCTACCTTTTGCAGGACGCCCGCAAACACGCCGGCGATGTGAAGCCCGTTCTTCCGCATGATCCGCCGCCCAAAGCTCAGACGTTCGGGCGAATCGTGGTTCCCGCTGATCATAAAAACGGACCGCACGGAGGCGGTCAGTTCCGTCAGGAAAGTATCGAGCAGTTCCACGGCTTCAACGGGGGGCTGGCTCCTGTCGTAGATGTCCCCGGCGATGAGAACGCCGTCCGGCTTTTCCGCGTCGATCATCCGCAGAATTTGTTTTAGGATATGGGCTTGATCCTCGATCATGCTGAACGCGTTGACGCGCTTTCCGATGTGCAGATCGGCAATGTGGAGCAATTTCATGGCAGTCCTTTCCGTAACCCGTTTTGCGCCGCGCGGGTCAGTTCTTTGGAAGCAGAGGCTCGATGTCGGCGATCGCGCTGAGAAGCAGCGGAAGCATCTCTTCGATTCGCGACAATTCCTCCTCCAATATCTCACGCAGCCGAAGCTGTTCCTGTGCCAAGAGCGCTTCGAGTTCGTCCGTTTCCGCGCCCGTATCGGGGTTTTGCTCCGCCGTTTTCTGCCGCAGGCTTCGGATCGCGCGGTCCGTGCGGCAGACGGGTCCCGCTTCGCGGCCGGCGGCCCAGGTCCCCGCGTGGTCAAGGGCCGCAAAATAGTCGCAGACCTGCTCGTCGTAGTCCGCGTAAGGGCCGAGTCCCGCTTTCCCCAAGGCGGCGACGGCGCCCGCCCCGTCGCGGTCCCGCAGGGCCGACAGGGCGGCGGTCAAGGCTTCCGCGTTCGCGAACGCGTCCGTATGCGGCAGGACGGGCGCTCCGCTTCGATCAAAGCGCAGGAAAGCGTCGCGCAGCATTCGGTTCAAAACATAAAGACCTCGGTTCGGTTCGACCGCCGCGACTTCCATGGAGGCGCGCGTCTCCCTGTCGGAGCCGAGGTATTTCAGATTGACCGCTTCGATGTGCGCCGCGAGCGTTGCGGCGGCTTTTGCGGCCGTTTCGAGGATCTCCGTGAGGCGCGCGTTCGCTATGGGCCGGCCTTTGAGCGAGGTTGCGATCGCGCGGAGTTCCCTTTCGAGGTTGAGCGGGCGCAGCGGCGTTTCGTCCAGATCGAGGATCAGCTTGCCGAACAGGAGTTGGCTGAAGCGGTAGATTTCGGCGTCAAAGCCCGGAGTCTCGATCGTGTCCAGGCTGCTGTGGCGATCGGACGCGTAAAATTTGTCCCCGTCCCCCGGTCTCACCGCCACGGCGGGTATGCCGAACAGATTCCAGATGATCTCCTCCGTCCGGATGTCGGACGGATTTTCCGACGAATACCGCGTGAAGCCGTACATGCCGGTCTCGACGAGTTGACTCATGCTGCGTTCCGCGAAGTCGTATATCTCGTCCGTCGCCGCCATGCCGAGCGAAAGTTTGTTTTTGAGCGGGTACAGGGCGTCCGTGTTCATCACGGCAAAGGCCTGCTCCGCCCATTCGGGGTGCAACTGCGAAAGCTGCCGCCAAGCGCCGGCCCCCCACGCAAAGGGCGTGTTCGCCGCGCCCCATTCCCCCGCGCCGCAGGCGACAAAGCGTATGGTCTTGTTCGGCAGAAAGCCGCTGTCGCACAGGGCTTTCGCGATGCCGAGCATGGCGGACACCCCCGCCGCCCCCTCGAAAACGGCGCGATAGAAACCGTCGTAGCTCGCGAGCATATAGATGACTTCCGCGCTCTTCCCGGGGATTTCTCCCCATATATTCTCCGTCTGCGTTCCGCTCGTCACGACCGAATCGGCGTTCAGCGTCACGGAAAGTTCGCCGTTTTCGGCGCGTTTCAGCGCCGTCTTGAGCAGGTCGCAGTCCGCCGCGCTTATCGCGAAAACGGGCGTGTCGGGGGCGGCGCCGAGGCTGTATGACAGGAGTCCGTCACCCTCCGGCGCATCGGTTTTTGCGCAGAGGATCACGGCCGCGGCGCCCGACAGCTTGGCCTGTACCGCCTGAAATCCCGCGTTTTCGGCCGCGTCCTCGCCGTCCGCGTTCAGGAGGACGAGTTTGTCCCGCACATCGAGGCCCGCGTAGTCCGAGGCCCGGCCCCCGCCCGCGTCCACGAGCGTCAGCGCCTGCCCGGAGACCACCATATCGACGGGATAGCCGCCGAGCGTAATCCGTTCCCGCTTCCCATTTTTGTTTTCAAAGAATAGGCTTGCCCCCTTAAACACCCAGCCGTCCACCGTCGCCTGTTCGCGCGTCACGTTTTGCAGACCGGCCCGCCGCATTGCGGCCTCCACAAGGGCGGCGGCTTCCGCTTCGGCGGGGGAACCCGCCGTTCGGAAACCCGTGGCGGGATCGTCGCCCAAAAAGGAGAGCCGTTCCATGAGATCCGTGGAGAACGCGATGTCGAGGGCTGTTTCAAAGTCCTGATACCCCTGCGAAAAGGCCGATACGACGATACTTTCCCCAAGGTCCGAAGAGGCCGCTTCCGACTGCGGCTTGCAGGCGGACAGCGACAAAGCGGCCGCAAGCGCGGCGGCCAAGGCGACGGCCGATATTTTTTTGGCGAGGGATCGCTTCATGGCTTCGTTTCCGTTTCGGCGCGCGGAGCGGCGGGGCGATTTTTGATCGCGGCGCGCTTTCCGATCCTGTCGAGACGCTTCAGCGCGCTGCCGCAACCGCAGGGATCGGGCCGCCAGCGGCCGCGGTCTCCGATACGATACCGTATAAAGGGCATGGCGCGCCGCGTAAGGGTGGTGAACACGACCTCCCCCCACGCGCCGCAAGGCAATGCGCGCCCGCTTTCAGGCTCTATGATCTCAAACAGGAGATCGGCTTCCCGCGGGTGATAGCCCTCGCGCACATGGCAGGCCATCGCGCCGCCGAGGCCGCTTTCCGTGGTCCCGTAATGCTCAAAAACCTTGCATTCCCAGCACGTCTCTATCGTTTTCCTGTTCTCGTCCGAGACGTATTCCGTCGAAAGCAACACGCTTTTGATGTGCGCGGCGCAGTCCGGGGCGCTTCGCGCCAGCCGCGCCGTCTCCACCGGTCCGCCGACCACGGCGCTCACCCCGCGCGCGCGGATGAGGGAAAGCACGGCCGCGTCCGCGGAGGCGTCCTCCCGCGATACGGGTCCGTAGGGGACGGAAGCCGTGCCGCCGCGCGCGAGTCCGCGCCGCAGGAGATCGCCGACGGAACCCGGGCGTTCGCAGGGCAGCAGGATGAGCAGCAGGTCCGATTCGTCCACCATGATCCGCATACCGTGGTGAAAAAAATCTATGGTCAGTTCCTGATCCTCTTCCGTGAAATAAATCCGCTTGGGATTCCCGGCGCTGCCGCTCGTGTGCAGTGTGACGATGCGGCTGATGTCCCTCTGCGGCACGCAGAGCATTGATAGGCCGCTGTTTCGCAGGTCCGCTTCCGTCGTGAACGGTATCCTTTGCAGGTCCTCGAAGCAGTTGATATCCCTTTCGATGTCGAGTCCCAAAAGCCGCTTCGCGTAGAAAGGGCTGTTTTCTTTCGCCGTTTGCAGCGTGCGGCGCAGCATTGCGAGTTGGTAGCGTTCGATGTCCTCCCTGCGCAGGAACGCGCCGGCGGGCAGCCCGATCTTTCGCGCGGTCCACGCATCCAAAACCGTGCCCGGCATGGCTATCGTTCCCACGCGAGCAGTTCACAGAGTTTCTCGTAGGTTTCCGCAATCATGCCGGGGCAGACGGCGATCTTATTCATCTCATTGCCCTGCAGGATATCATCGCAGTCGTAGCCGCCGAAGCGGTCATAGAACCAGTCCATGAGGGCCTCGCGCAATTCCGCCTTTGCCGCGGGCGCGTCCGCCACGAACAGCAGACTCACGGCCGCGGCCAGCGTGCCGCAGAGCTTTCCCTCGTTCAGGCCGTTGCAAAAGGCTTCCATGGCCGCGAGCAGATCGTCGTTCTCCCTTTCGAGCCGATCGAGGCCGAGCGACATGATGATTTGACTGCAACAGTAGCCTTTGAGTTTCAGTTCAAAGAGTTTTTCTTCCAATTCCGTTTGCTCCCTATTCGGGTTTTTTCAGTACCGTCAGGAAATACCCCAAGTCTTTCGCCCGTACGTCCGCGCGGCAGAAGCGGCCCATCTCCGCGCCGGGCGGGAGGACCGTCTGCCAAAAGGCCTCCCATGAGCCGTAGGCGAATATCTTCTCGGCCGCGAAAGCGCGCAATAGGTCCGTCTTGTCGCTCCAAAACAGGGTTTCAAATCCGATCTCCTCAAAGGCTTCGCGCAGGCTTTCCATGACAAAGGCGCCCGCGAGACAATACTCCGAGGGCGCGTCTCCGGCCCTTTCGCAGTCGCCCTCCGCGTGCGGCCGGCGCCGCGCTTCCTTTGCCGTTTCGCGCGCCCGCGCGACCGCGGCGGGATCGGGGTTTATCCGGCAGAGGTCCGCGAGGATCAGCTTGCCGCCCCGCTTCAGCACGCACCAAGCCTCGTGAAGCGCCTCAAGCTGCAGGGGCGACAGCGACAGCACGCACTCCATGATCACCCCGTCAAATTCAAATGAAGAAAAATCCAACATTTCCATTTCGCCGCGCCGCAGATCGAGTCCGGGATGCCGTTCCCTGCCCCGGCGCAGAAGCGCCTCGGAGCTGTCGATACCCGTGGCTTTCACGCCGTAGGTCTTTTCGAGCAGGGCCGACGTATCCCCCTCGCCGCAACCCATTTCGAGGATGCGCGCCCCTGCGGGAAAGGCGCAGCGTTCCATGGCCTCCCCGATCAACGCAAAACCGCCCGGAGAAATGCAACCCATCCGTGAAACCTCACTTTCCTTGTCTATAAGGGTCTGTAAATACTGTTATACGCGCAAAAGGGAATCAGCCGTTCGTCGCGGGAAAAGACCTGCACGCGGCAGCGCTTCAGCCGCTCGGCGTCCAGCGTATGGAGGTCCTGAAAGGCCATGCCCGTCAGCGTAAAGCGATTTCGCCGCACGTAGGAGATAAAGGCGTCGAAGTCCATGGCGCCGTCCGAAGCCCCGCCGTCCGTATCAAAGCATCCGCCGCCCGCCGTGCCGCCGGACTCGTCCATTTCCCATTTGTTCAGCACAAAATCGCGGTCCTTTCGGATGATTTCGAGCGGATCGGGTTCGCCGCAGCAACAGCTTGCGCCCTGCTCCCGTTGTTCCGCGCGCATTAGGCTTTTCACGCTTCCGTCCGTCTCGCGCAAAAAGCTGCCGCTGAAGCAGCACAGGGGATGTCCCGCCGTTATCGGGATCATATCCGCGCGGGAAAAGAGTCCGTCCGTCTGCGCAACGATCTCGCGCATCACATCGAACATGGTCACGCGATTTTCATAATCGCGCGCCGTCGCGCCGCCGCGCAAGGCCCCCGCGGACACGGCGGACGCCGCCTGCGGATGCCGGCCGAAAAAGGAGGCCGGCTGGAAATGGATACCCTTAACAACATCCAAGTTGTCGAACATATAGCGTATCATATCGCCTATGCCGTCGAGGTTGACATCTTTCAGCAGGGTCGGAACGAGGGTGACGGGCAAGCCCGCCCGCCGGCAGCGTTCGACGGCCCTGCGCTTCACCGCCAGCATGGGCGCGCCGCGCAGGGTTTCGTAGATATCATCCCGCAATCCGTCGAACTGCAGGAATACGACGGAGGCGCCCGCCTCCTTTATTTTCTCCGCGTAATCGTCCTCAAGCGCGAGCCGGCGTCCGTTGGTATTTAATTGTATGTACTCGAAGCCCTTGCGCTTGCCCATGGCGATGATCTTCGGCAGATCGTCGCGCACCGTCGGTTCGCCGCCCGAAAGCTGAATGTTGAATTTGCGTTCCTCGCCGAGTTCCGTCAGCCTGTCGTACAGGCGCGCTATGCGCGCGAGGTCCGGCTCCCCGTCCGTCCCGCCGTCCGCCGCCCGCGCGAAGCACCAAGGGCAGCTTTGGTTGCAACGGTCCGTGACATCGAGGAGTACGCAGCAGGCCGTCTGCAGGTGGCGGTCGCAGACGCCGCAATGCAGAGGGCATTCCCCCTCCGCGCCCGCCGTAAGCGCTTGCCGCGGCGCGATGTTGACGACGGGCGCTTTCATCCATTCCGAGAATTCTTCGGCATCGTCCGCCGCGACGGAAGAGACCGTCCCGTGTTCGGGGCAATGCTTTCGGAAATAGACGCCGCCCGCCTCCTCGACATACAGAGCCTCCGTCGGCCGCTTGCAGACGGGGCACAGACTCTGCGTCTTTGATAATATTTTCACATTCCGATCCACGCCGTCAACCCCGCGTTTCCTCTATGTATTTTTCCGCGCAAACGGCGGCCACGGCGCCGTCCGCCACGGCGGTCACGACCTGACGCAGCGGTTTTTTGCGAACATCGCCCGCGGCGAAAACGCCGGGGAGATTCGTGGCCATGCCCTCGTCGGTCAGGATGTAGCCGTTCTCCGTGTCCAGCTTCCCGGCAAACAGTTCGGAGGCGGGGTGCAGGCCGATGAACACGAACAATCCAAAGGTCCCGTCCGCTTCGTCGGCCGCGAGGATCGTCCGCGCGCCGGTTTTGACGTTCCGCAGCGTGATGCGCTCCAGGAGTCCGTCGCCTTGCAGGGCCTCGATCACGCTGTCCAAAATGAACGAAAGCTTAGGCTCGGCAAAGGCCCGCTCCTGTATGCACTTCGCGGCCCTGAGCGCGTCCCGCCTGTGTATGACCGTCACTTTCCGCGCGAACTTGGCCAGATAGAGGGCCTCCTCCACCGCCGAATCGCCGCCGCCGACCACATAGACCTCCAGACCCTCGAAGAACGCGGCGTCGCAGGCGGCGCAGTAGGAAACGCCCTTTCCCGTCAGTTCCCGCTCGCCGGGGCAGCCGATCCGCACGGGCGCGGCACCCGTCGCCACGATCAGCGCGCGGCAGGAATAGCTGCCCCTCGTGCCCGTAAGCACCTTGGTTTTGCCCTCCGCGGAAACCGCCGTCACCGTATCGATGATCCGTTCGACGCCGAAGCTTTCCGCCTGCGCCGACAGGCGTCCGATCAAACTTTCCCCGGATTCCCGCGAGAGCGAACCCGGATAATTTTCTATCTCGGCGCTCTGCATAATCTGTCCGCCGATCACGCCCTTTTCCAGCAGGAGGACCGACAGGCGCGCCCTGCCGGCGTAGAGGGCCGCACTCAGGCCCGCCGGCCCGCCGCCCAGAATAATGATGTCATACATGTTTTCGATTCACGCCTTTCGATTTAAGCAGACGCCGCCGGCATTGTTGCCGCGCCCATATTCTACCATAGTTCGAGGCGTTTTGCAAGGGGTTTTGGCGGGCGCTTTTGTTTTGGTAACCCTTGGTAATCGATACCAAGAAAGGCGGAAAGGCGCGGATCTGAACGAAGCCAAAATTGAACAGTCACAAAATGGGTGCAATGCCCCGTTGTAAATCGGAATACAATGGGCCGCAAAAACTCGATTATCAATGCAAATTCATGCAGTAAGGTATATTAAAAATCAAACTGTAAAGCCGCTTTACAGTATATTATTACGCGAAATTACGGCCACAGTGGGGATTTAACGTTGAAAAACAGGGAATCCTATTTAAACCGGCGCGCCGCGTGCCGCGATGCCCGCGCACGATTATTTAAAAATATTTTTAAAATATTTTCGACAAACACTTGATATTTGTCTGTCGGTGTAATATAATCTATTTAAAGTCGTAGTTATATGCGCGGATTGTCCGCGAAACGGCCTTGCGGAGGCGGGGATTGTCTGCCGCGGGAACCTTGATAATACAAATTTGCAAAGCCAAGTCGCAAGGATTTCAAAAACACTTGAAATCCATCGGGATATTTGATATCCTGTTGGTGGCACGACGTATATTGCGCGGGTGTAGTTCAATGGCAGAACACCAGCTTCCCAAGCTGGATACGAGGGTTCGATTCCCTTCACCCGCTCCATATCCGGAGAGCGCCAACCTCGATACAGGATCCTGCCGCGGTTGCGCGCTCTTTGTCGTTTGTCCGGAATCCTCTTTCCCGCCATCGAAAAGACCGCATCTTCGGTGGGATTCGTTGTCGCGGAGGGCGTTTCGTCCGGGTTTGGCCGAGGGAACCCGTTTGGGGAAGCTCCGCCGTAGGAACGCCGACGCGCGAGGGCGCGAAAGCCCTTGTGTTGCGGAACGAAAGAAGAGGAGGACATGGGAATGAGGCTTCAAATCACAACGGACTATGCCATTCGCATGGTGGATTATCTGGCCCGGCGCAAGGGTCAGTTGGTCAACGCGCGAAACATGGCGGAAGAGCTTGGAATCACGTATCAGTATTCCATGAAGGTGATCAATCAACTGAAAAAAGGCAATATCATTTGCTCGGTGCAGGGTTGCAACGGCGGCTATCGGCTTACGCCGGAGGCAAGCAAGACATCTTTCTACGACATCATTTGTCTGATGGAAGGGGACGTTCGCCTGAATCGCTGCGACGATATACCGCGCTTTTGCGAAAACGGCGCGTCGGAGTACGGCGCCGTACACAAGTTCCTGCAAGAAACCCAGGAAAAGTTGATCGATGGACTGAAAAACAAGCGAATCGTCGATATCTGCAGGAAGAAACGCTCTTCGTCGCGCGCGCACGCCGTGTAATTGCGTTTTAAGCTTATCGCCCAAGGCTTCGGGCCGGGCCATCCGACTGAAACTTTCGTTGCGGGTCCGCAAGGAGATGTGCTATAATGGCTGAAAGGTTGTTGTGGCACTTTTCTGTTTTTTGACGGCGCGCTTTGCGGAGAGGGTTTGCATTATGAGGGCGGTAATAACGGTGATCGGCAAGGATATGGTCGGCATATTGGCAAAGGTCAGCACGACCTGCGCGGCGGCGAACGCGAATATCATCGAGGTGACGCAATACGTTTTGCGGGAGTTTTTCGCGATGGTCATGCTGGTGGATTTGGAGAAGATGAACTGCGAGCTTTCGGAGTTTCGGGAGGATTTGCGCAGGAACGCCGAGGACATGACGATACATGTTATGCACGAGGATATATTCAATTCGATGCACAGGGTATAAACACGCGCTTCAAACGCCGCGCCCATCACTTGGACGGAGCCGAATTTGAAAAACGGAGAATATTATGCTGAATATGACCGATATTATGGAAACGATCACGATGATTCAGGAGGAAAACCTCGACATACGGACCGTGACGATGGGTATATCGCTGCT
>JAITKU010000279.1 GCA_031278255.1 Eubacteriales Family XIII. Incertae Sedis bacterium
CGAGAAGTTGCCGCGACGACGGACGGAAACGATAAATAGGATTGCATTTTGACTCGTATTTATGGTATGATAACCGCATACAGCGCGATTCTTGCGGTTATTTGCACACCGCGCGAACGCGAAGCGAGGGAGGTGAATACGCATTGGATATCCCCGAACGAAGTAGCGGCGACGATTACGATCGATCTGCGACCGGATGGCCTGCGTGTTCACGCGCGGAGCGGGCTTTGGCGCGGCTATAGGCTTCGCGCCGGTCCTTTTGCGCGCATATTGGGCATTCGTCCGGCGAACGCCGCTTCATGCGGATTATCGGAAAGGAAAATGCCCGATGGACGAAAAGAATTTTGATGAGATTTCACAGGAAATCATTGCGCTGCTGGACGCCAAGAAATACATGTACGCCCGCGATAAGATACTGGGCTTGCAGGAAGTCGATATGGCGGAGGCGCTGGAAGAGGTTATCGAGAGGCTCGGTATCGAATACGCGGTGATATTGTTCCGTATGCTTCCCAAGGATGTTTCGGCGGAGGTGTTTTCTTATCTGCCCACGGATGATCAACTGGCTGTCATCAACGTCATTACGGATAAGGAAATCAAATACATCATCGACGAACTCGATTTCGACGATATGATCGATGTACTCGAGGAATTGCCGGCGAATATCGTCGATAAGATTCTCGAAAAATCCACAAAAGAAGAACGCAAGCAGATCAACACGTTCCTGAATTACCCGGACGACAGCGCCGGCAGCCTCATGACGCCGGACTATATCAGTCTGCAAAAGGATTGGACGGTCGGGGACGCGCTTGCCCATATCAAGCGGGTGGGTATGGACAGTGAAACGGTCTATACCTGCTATGTGAAAGATCGCGGCCGCAAGCTGATCGGAATCGTTTCGCTGCGAACGCTCGTAGTCTCCGACGCCGACCGGCCCTTGGCGGACATCATCAATGAAGATGTGATCTGCACGAACGTCTACGCCGATCAGGAAAACGTTTCGGAGATGTTCAAGAAATACGGCTATCTGGCCATACCCGTCGTTGACAACGAAATGCGGCTCGTCGGTATCATCACCGTCGATGATATCTTCGGGGTTATCGAAGAGGAATACAACGAGGACTTCGAGCGGATGGCCGGCGTGCTGGATTCGAGCGACGCGGAATATCTGGACATCGGGGTGTTCAAGCACGTGCGAAATCGGCTGCCGTGGCTCGCGTTGCTCATGGTCTCCGCCATGCTCACGGGCGGTATCATCCGCAGTTTTGAGACTCTGCTTTCGAGCGTGATCAGCCTCGCGGTCTATCTGCCGATGTTGATGGGAACGGGCGGCAATTCGGGTTCGCAATCGGCGACACTGATCATTCGCGGCATGGCCGTGGGCGATATTGAAATGCGGGACGCGCTGCGGGTGTTCTGGAAAGAACTGCGGGTCAGCTTCACGGTGGGACTCATGTTGAGCGCGCTGAACATGGTCAAGATTTTGTTCCTCGATCGCGAGGATATTTGGGTCGCGGCCACGGTCTGTATCTCGATGGTGGTCATCGTGACGATGGCAAAATGTATAGGCGGTATGCTGCCCATGCTCGCCAAGCGCGTGGGCATCGATCCCGCGCTGATGGCCGCCCCCATGATATCGTCGCTTACGGATCTCGTGTCCTGTCTGACTTACTTTACCTTGGCGTCCGTGGTCCTGCGCCTGTGACGCGCGGCGCGCCGTCGCTATGGCGCGGCGGGGGCGAACGGGAAACGGGGAACCAAAAAGGCGGTGTCCATGTCAAATACTGAAAGCAATGCCATACGTGTCATAAACGCCGACTATATCCTTGAAACGATCAAGCCGCGCGCCGCGGACATCCACAAGGGACAGTGCGGCCGGCTTTTGATCGTGGCGGGTTCGCACGGGATGGCCGGCGCCGCCGTCCTCTGCGCGCGGGGCGCGTTCAGAAGTGGCGCGGGCCTGGTCAGCGTATCCGTCCTCGAAGAACTGTTCCCCGTGATCCACGGCGGCGTGCCGGAAGCCACCTGCGTCGGGCGGGACCTCGCGAGTTTGGACCTGTCCGCTTTCAGCGCCGTCGCCATGGGTCCCGGCCTCGGCAATACGGAAAACACCGCGGGACTCGTGCGCTTTGTACTCAAAAGCTACGGCGGAACGCTCGTGCTGGACGCCGACGCGCTGAACGTCATCGCCGGCGATTCCATCCTGACGGGCATGTTGCGCGCGCGCGCCCGGAGACCCTGCGGCGCGGCGATCATCACGCCGCACCCCGGGGAGGCCGCGCGGCTTCTCGGCTTCGGCTCGTCCGATCGACTTCGCGATCGGACGGAAAGCGCGCGCGAATTGGCCGCGTTGACGGGCGCCATCTGCGTACTCAAGGGCGCGCGCAGCTTGATTGCCTTGCCGGAGGGTGACCTCCGCATCAACGAAACGGGCAATCCGGGCATGGCGACGGGCGGCAGCGGCGACGTTCTCACGGGCGCGATCACCGCGCTCGCGGGACAGGGCCTGCGCGCGGAGGACGCGGCGCTTGCGGGCGTATACCTGCACGGTTTGGCCGGGGACATCGCCGCGGCGCGTATCGGAGAATACGGGCTGACGGCGTCGGACATCGCGGAGGCGCTGGCGCTCGCGATCGATCGAAGCATAAAAAAACCGGACGGGCGGAAGCCGGACGGAAAAGCGCGAAAAAGGGGGGATATGCGTGGAAAACAAAGCGAGGAATTATCATAAAATTGCCGCGGCGATCTGTCTCGCCGCCCTGCTCTGCGTCGTCATGACGGCGGCGGTCCGCGCGGCGAACGCCGCGCCGGGTTCCGAGGAGGATCCCGTCGTGACGAAGAGTTATGTGGACAAGCAGATCGCGGGGGCGGGCGGCGTCTTTGTCCCCGTGGAAGTCGCGGCGGGCCGGCAGCTGATCGGCGGCGCCGGCGCGGAAATCATCCTGCGGAGCGGAGAGGCCGCGATCATAAGCAACGAAAGCAACGGGGTTTCCGATCTCACGGGCGGAGCGGACCTGATGACGGGCGCGCCCGTACAGCCGAACCACCTGCTGCTCGTGCCGCGGGACGACGGCCGGGGCCTTGCGGCGCACAGCGATCTGTGGGTCATGGTTCGCGGCTCCTACACTATACAATAAATTTAAAGGAATTTGCGTATGACCGATACGAAACAGTTTTTAAGAAGCAACGCGATCCTGCTCCTTGTGATTGCGGCGGGCTTGATCGCGGGCATTGTCGTATTCTGCGCGCGCATCGGCGTCGAGAGCGCGAACAAAAGCTACGACATCGTGGCGGATTTTCAGGAACTCGAAGCCATGGCGCGGCAATCGGACGAGGATATCGCGTGGTGGCTCGCGCAGTTTAAAGAGATGGAGATCACGAAGATCGGTTTGGCGGAGGAAAGCCTGAACAGCCTTATGCAGGGCTATGATCTCCCCGTTTCCGCAAAGGTCATGGATATCCTTATGCAGGAGACCGACTGGCGTGACGCCTATCCCGCCGAATGGACAGAACGCGTGGAGGGCTTCCCCTACGACCGCTATGACGTTATGGTGAACATGGGGTCAAAGGAAGCCTACGATTTTGTCACGGAGGCCCTGCTCACGCGCTACGGCGCGGATCGGGTGCTGGTTTTCCCAAAAACCTCCGCTTACAATGCCTTGGCACGCGCCATGTCGGCCGAGCGCTATCCTTTCCCGGCGCCGGAGGCGGAGATCACGGGCGGCTACGCGCTGATCGACGGCACGCCCGACACGGCCCTGTATTCGGCCCGCTACAAGAAGCAAAACTCCAAGGGGGGCGGCTTCCTCGAATTGATCGACATCATCGATTCCAAGATCGTGTACCTGAGTCTCGGTATGCTGCCCGCAAAGGTCGCGGCCATCCAAGACGCGGGCATGGAGGTGATCCCCCGCACGGCGAGTTATACAGGCTGGAACGATGAAAGGTACGCGCGGGCCGTCACGGCCGACTACGCGCGCTACGGCGTCGTTCCGTCCTATCTGATCGTCGGCGGTGAAAGCGTGCCGGGCTTTGACGACGGCCCTGCGTTTATCGAAGCCTACATCGCCGACAACGATAGCACCATCGGCCTGATAGAGAATACGACCCAGCTGCAAAACATCCTGCAAAACGGCGTTCTCGACGCCACCGTCGCAAGCGGATACAGGGCCGCGCGCGTCTTTTCCGTCTGGGATTACATCCAAAACCGCTATCAATATTACGGCTACGCGGGCGTGGAGGAGATCGAGAACACGCTGTTCCGCGCCGTCGCGGAGCGCAATATCCGCGTGATCTATTATAAGCCGATCCGCGAATTCAAGGACCTGCATACCTACGTGACGGATATAGACGAATACAAGACGCTCTTCGCCGGGCTGGACGCGCGGCTTGAAAAGCACGGCTTCAGCCGGGGAGACGCCTCGGTCATGCCGCCCCTGCGGGTTCCTTTCGCCGCAAAACTGCTGATCGCGCTTTCGAGCGCGGCGGCGGGCATACTGCTCCTGCATCTGTTTTTCCCGCTTTCGCAGCGCCTCAAATACGGCCTTTTGGCCGCGGGCGCGGTCTGCGTGTTCGGCGCGTTCAAGGTCTTGCCCTCTCTGACCGAGTTGATCGCGAGTTTCACAAACGCTTTCGTGTTCGCCTGCCTTGCGACGATCTTTTTCACGAGCCGTTGCAAGACTTTTTACGATCGCGCGGCGCTCCTTTCCGCCGGCGCCCCGGCTGCGGACGGTCCCTCTGAAGAGACGCGGGTCCCGGTTTCCCGGACGAAAGCCCTCGGCCCGATCCTCCTGCTCGCTTCGGCAACCTTGGCGGGAAGCGTCCTCATCGCGCTGTGCGGCGGCGTCCTGACGGCCGCCCCCCTGTCGTCCGTCAATTACATGCTGGAGATCGATATATTCCGCGGCGTCAAACTGTCGCAACTCGCGCCGATCGCTTTCTTCGCCGTCGCTTATTTGGCGTATTTCGGCTTCGGCAACCAAAAGCGCAAGCCGGGACAACTCGAATTCTACGATTTGAAAGAGATGCTGAACACGCCCATCCGCGTGTGGATGGTGCTGATCGGCCTCATATTCTTGGGCGGCGGGGTGTATTACATACTGCGCACGGGCCATGAGGTTCTCGATGTCAGCAGCACGGAAATGCTTCTGCGGAACGAACTTGAAGAACTCCTGATCGCGCGTCCGCGGACAAAGGAATTCCTGTTCGCTTTCCCCGCCGTCATGCTGATGGTCTATACCGCCTGCCGCCGCTTCCCGTTCTGGCCCATCGTGTTCGGTCTGTGCGGCGTCGTCGGCGTGACCTCCGTGATCAATACTTTCATGCACATAAGGACGCCGCTCTATCTCGGCTTCGCGCGAACCGGATATTCGCTCGTGTTCGGCCTGCTTGTCGGCGTCGCGGGGATATTGATCTTTGAACTGCTCCATCGGTTGTACAGGCGCTTGAAAGCGCGTCACGCGGAGTCCGGACGTGAATAGGACGTATCGAATCCTGATCTCCGGCTATTACGGCGCGGGCAACATCGGCGACGAATCGATCCTTACGGTTGTCGTGGAAAACCTGCGGGCGCGGCTTTCGGGCGTGGAGATCACGGTGCTTTCCCAAAGCCCGAAAGCCACGGCGAAAAAGCACGCGGTACGCTCCGTGAACCGGCGTTCCCTTGCCGTAATAGGCGAAATCCGGCGCTGCGATCTCCTGATCAGCGGCGGCGGCAGTCTGTTGCAGGATATCACCAGCCGCAAAAGCATTTTGTATTATCTCGCCGTCATGTGGGTGGCTTTCCTCTTCCGCAAGGATGTGTTCATCTACAGTCAGGGGATAGGCCCCATCGTCTCGAAGCGGAACCGCAGGCTGACGGCTTGGACGCTGCGGCGCGTCGCCGGTATTGTCGTTCGCGACGAGGCTTCCGCAGAACTGCTGTCCGAGATCGGCGTTCCCCGCGAGAAAGCGATCGTCACGGCGGATCCGGTTCTGCGCGTGAAGAAAGCGGGACTCGCCGCGGGCCGCGCGATATTGGAACGCGAGGGCTTTGACACGGGCGGCGCGGGTCCCGCCGTGGGCTTCGCGGTGCGTGAACGGCGCACGGACAGCGAGTTCGTCGATGAACTCTGCCTGTCCATCCGGCGGCTTTTGGACGAAACCGGCGCGCGCGTTTTACTGATACCTTTTCACTACGCCGAGGATTTGCCCGTCATAGAGGAACTCGAAAGACGGCTTTCCGGAAGAGTTTTGGCTGTAAAGAACAAGTATCTGACGGAGGAAATGCTGTCGATCATAGGCAATATGGACCTGCTCGTCGGCGTGCGCCTACACGCGCTCATCTACGCCGCCGTCATGGGAACGCCCATGATCGCCGTATCCTACGACCCCAAAATCAACTCTTTCATGCACGCGCTCGGCATGAAAGCGATGTCGGCCGTGGGTGATTTTAAGAGCGACTATTTTATGGAAGAATTTGAAAAAACTTCCCGAAATTCGGACGCTGCGCGCGTCCGCATCGCCGAACGTGTTGCGCTTCTGATCAAGAAACTCGATACGAACGAGGAGATGATCGGGGCGCTGATGGCGCGCCGGCGGGGATCGCGCGGGAAAGATCGGAATACGGACGCGCCGGCGTGAACGGGCGCTGCCGAATCCGCTGTCTTTTTGGAGGAATTCGCTTTGCATGACTCTGCAATCGAATCGAAAAAACGCATTCGCATATTGGATGTGCCCGTCGATGCGGTGTCCCGCGCGGAGGCGGCGGCGGTTCTTGACGCGCTCTTGCGCACGGAGGGTTGCAGCCTGATCGCGACGCCCAACTCGGAGATACTGTGGAACGCGGCCAAGGACGCCGGCTTGAAAGCGATTTTAGACGGCGCGGACCTCGTCATACCGGACGGAATCGGACTCGTGTACGCGTCGCGCATTATCGGATCGCCGCTCTCGGAGCGGGTTACGGGGATTGATTTCCTCGACGCGGCGCTGTGCCGGCTCGCCGACGCGGGCGAATCGGTCTACCTGCTCGGCGGCGCCCCCGGCGTCGCGGAGAAAGCCGCGGAGCGCATGCGCGCGCGCTATCCCGCGCTGCGCGTGGCGGGCGTTTGTCACGGTTATTACAAGCCCGAAGAGGAAGCCGCGATCGTCGAGGAAATCAACGAAAGCGGCGCGGCTTTTCTGTGCGCCGCCTTGGGTTCGCCCAAGCAGGAGCGCTTCATTCACGCGCACAGGGAGGCGCTTCGCGTACGCGCGGCCATAGGCGTCGGCGGAAGTCTCGACATCTGGGCGGGCGTGCAAAAACGCGCGCCGGCCTTTCTCAGGGAGCGCGGTCTGGAGTGGCTGTATCGCCTCGCGCGGCAACCGGCGCGGATAAAGCGCGTGGCCGTCCTGCCGCTGTTCATGCTGCGGGTCTTGGCGGCCGGTAAGCCTCGGCGCCGCTGAGCAATACTTTCGGTTGTCGCACACGATTCCTTATCATTGCAGCGCAACAGCGCAAAGATTGGAGATAGAAATGCTTACAGATTTTAAAAAAACAGAAGCGGCCGCAAGAGCCATCCGCGTGGAGATTATCCGGCAGTTGTACCGCGCCGGCTCCGGGCACCCCGGAGGCTCCCTATCCGCGGCGGATATCGCGGCGGTCCTGTATTTCAATGAAATGCGCCTCGATCCCAAGGATCCGAAACGTCCCGACAGGGATAAGTTCGTGCTTTCCAAGGGACACGCGGCGCCGTTGCTCTACGCGGCCCTCGCGGAAAGGGGCTACTTCCCCAAGGAGGAGCTGTCCAAGCTGCGAAAGCTCGGCGCCCTGCTGCAGGGACATCCGAACATCAAGGTGCCGGGCGTTGAAATGTCAACGGGTTCTCTGGGCCAAGGCTTTTCCGCGGCCGTCGGTATGGCGCTCGCCGCGCGTATGGACGGCGGCGGTCGCGTGTACGCGCTGCTCGGCGACGGGGAACTCGAGGAGGGCCTCGTCTGGGAGGCCGCGATGTCCGCCGCGCATTACAAGCTTGACAATCTCTGCGCCATCGTCGATTGGAACGGTCTGCAGATAGACGGCCGGAACGAGGACGTTATGACCGTGGCGCCCATCGGTGAGAAGTTCGCGAGTTTCGGCTTCCACGTCATATCCATCGACGGACACAGTCTGCCCGCGATCGCGGGCGCCTTTGAGGAGGCGCGGACGCACAAAGGCTGTCCGACCGTTATCGTGGCAAAGACCGTCAAGGGCAAGGGGGTTTCGTTCATGGAAAACGAGGCCGGCTGGCACGGCAAGGCCCCAAGTGAGGAAGAGGCGCGAAAAGCGCTGGCGGAATTGGGAGGTACGTTGTAATGGCGGACAAAATCGCGACAAGACAGGCTTACGGGGAATTCCTCGTCGAAAAAGGCAAAACCGCCGAGCATCTGATCGTAATGGACGCGGACCTGTCCAAATCCACCATGACGGCGGGCTTCGCAAAGGCTTTCCCGGACAGGTTCTTCAACATGGGCATAGCGGAACAGAATCTGTACGGCGTTGCGGCGGGTCTCGCCGTCGCAGGAAAGACAGTCTGCGCCAGCACTTTTGCGATGTTTGCCGCAGGACGGGCCTTTGAGATCATCCGAAATTCCATAGGCTACACGCACGCGAATGTGAAGATATGCGCCACGCACGCCGGTATCACCGTGGGCGAGGACGGCGCGAGCCACCAGACCTTTGAGGATATCGCGCTGATGCGAACGATCCCCGGCATGACCGTGCTGAATCCCTCGGACGCAGTCTCGGCGAAGCGCTTGCTCGACCTCGCGGTCGAAACGGACGGGCCGTTTTACATCCGCCTCGGACGCGCCGCCGTTCCCGTACTCTACGACGCGGACGCCGCGTTTGCGATCGGCAAAAGCTGCGTGTGCAGAGAGGGCGGGGATTACGCGATTCTCGCGACGGGCGTTATGGTGCATGAGGCGCTTCGCGCGGCGGAAACGCTGGCGGGCGAGGGCCTTTCCGTCCGCGTCGTGGATATGCACACGATCAAACCTTTGGACGGCGCGATCGTGGAGAAAGCCGCGCACGAAACGAAAGGTATCGTTACGGCGGAGGAGCATTCCGTCATAGGCGGGCTGTTCGGCGCCGTCGCGGAGTACGCGGCCGCCCACTGTCCCGTCCGGATTCTCCCCGTGGGACAAATGGACACCTACGGCGAGTCGGGCAAGCCGGACGAACTCCTGCGCAAATACGGTATGTCGGCGGATGCAATCGCAAACGCCGTGCGACGCCTCGCGGGATAGTCTGCGGAGCGGCGGCGCCGTGATGTTGTGATGTGACACCATGAAGAAGCAAGACCTTATCCGTCTCTTCAGCAGCCGGGCCGATCCTCCCGAGCATTGTTACAGCCAAGAGGAGGAGGCTCTGTTTCTGGCGCATATAAGGGCGTGTTTCGGCGCGCCGAGACGCTTCCTGCCGGAACCTTATCCGCAGGATATCAAGGCCGATGTGGCCGTGATCGCGCCGTCGCCCGCGCGCCCTTGGTACACGCTGATCACCGTGGGCATGGGCGCCTTTGTCATGGATACGCCGCCGGATCTGATAGACTGCGAACTCGAACGCGCGGAACTCATGATCTGTCTGCCGTCGAATTGGCATATCGGAAGCCTGCGGGACGAATGGCGCCGGCCGCTCTATTGGCTGCGCGCGCTGGCGCACATCCCGGCCGGCAAAGAAACCTGGCTGGGCTGGGGTCACGTCGTACCCTTTGAGGATTTCATATCCAAAAAAGTGAAATTCTCCGGAATACTTCTGATCGATCCCCCCGCGTACGACCGGGAGGCTTCTTTCTGCGAAATGCCCGACGGCAGTATCGTCAACATCTACCAACTGCTTCCTCTCTTTGCGGATGAGGTGAAATACAGGCAAGTCTCGGGCACGGACGCCCTCCTCGCGCTCTTTGAAAACAGGCTCGGCCGCCGTCCGCTTTGTGTTATAGACGGCGCGCGCGAAAGCTGCGTGCCGTGAGGGGCACGGGCGCAAAAAGGCGTTGAAAATTTCGCGCTTTACAAACCGTGAAAATTTGGATATAATACAGATATCGGGGTGTAGCGCAGCTTGGTTAGCGTACTTGACTGGGGGTCAAGGGGTCGCGAGTTCGAATCTCGCCACTCCGACCAAAAAAACCTTTGGAATTTCAACGATTCCAGGGGTTTTTCTTCTGTAGGGATGTTCAAGTATATCTCAATATATCCCAACCTTCCGGAACACAACGGGGACGGTTCTTTTGTGTTGTAAATCGAATGATTGAACACAACGGGGACGGTTCTTTTGTGTTGTAAATCGAATGATTGTGCCGTATAACACAAATATGGCGAGAAAACCAAGAAAAGAAAGCGGCACGGGCGTTCATCACGTGATGATGCGCGGAATCAACCGGCAGAACATCTTCAAGGAAAAATCCGATTGCGCACGGTTTCTCGAAACACCGTCCGAATGTGGCACAAAAGAACCGTCCCCCTGTGTTCTTCAAATATAGAGGTTTACCTCACAATATCCAAATATTGATATTGTATGGGCGAATGAACTGTGTTATGATGGGCGTGTGGACGTGTGGATTATAATAGGTGAATTGACGGATAAATTTTTGTTTTAGTAGGACATTCCGTTGTCGCACTCGATTGCTATAATTT
>JAITKU010000258.1 GCA_031278255.1 Eubacteriales Family XIII. Incertae Sedis bacterium
GCATGGACGAGGCGCAAGCGCGGATCTTCGCGGCGCAAACGGCGCTCGGCGCGGCGCGCATGGTGCTCGAAACCGGCGTGGATCCCCTTACGCTGCGCCAAAACGTCTGTTCCCCCGGCGGCACCACGATCGAGGCCGTGAACGTCCTTTTGCAAAACGGCTTTGCGGACAAGGTGCAGGAGGCGATGCGCGCCTGTATCGAAAAGTCGAAAGCGCTTACCAAATAAACCGTCTGCGGCTTCGCGCCGATAAAATCACAGGCGTCCGCGGGGGTTCCGGCCCGCCGCCGGCGCCGGCATTCACGAGAAAGGCCATCGATATGGTTGTAACAGAAGAAACCATCGCAACGGAACGCATTTACGAGGGCGTCATTTTGAACCTGCGGCGCGATAAGGTGACGGTGCGGGACGGCAGGACCTCCTACCGTGAGATCGTCGAACACAACGGCGGCGTCGCCATCGCGGCCCTCACGGCCGACGGCAAGATGCCCATGGTCCGGCAGTTCCGCAAATCCGCGGAAGCGGCCATGCTCGAAGTGCCCGCCGGCAAGACGGAACGGGGCGAAACGGACCTGCGCGCGGTCGCGGCGCGGGAACTCAAGGAGGAAACCGGCTATACGGCCGGGCGACTCGAATATCTGATGTCTTTCTATACGTCCATCGGCTATTCGACCGAACGGCTCCACCTGTATCTGGCGACGGAACTCACGCCCGGCGAGACGGAATTCGATGAAAACGAGGCCATAGAAAACTGCGCCCACAGCCCCGACGAACTGCTTGAAATGATCGCGAACGGAGAGATTGCGGACGCCAAAACGATCATTGCCGTTCAAGCGGTCAAACTGCGGCAATCGGCGCTTGCGCCGCCGCCCGCGCAAACCCGCCGCGCCGCCGGCGGCCGCGATACGGCGGCCGCGGATTCGGAAAGTCGATAACCATGAAAGAAACCATTCCCTACAACGAAAGATTCAAGGAATTTCTGTATCAAGCAAAGAAGCTCGCCGCCGCTTCCGTGGCGGCCTACGTGCGGGATGTTGACGAATTCGCCGCTTTTTTAGCCGAAAGGGGCGTTCCCGCGCCAAGCGACGCGGTGCGGGCCGATATCGCCGCCTATATCCTGCTTCTAAGACGCGAGGGCCGGTCCGCCGCGACCGTAAGCCGGAAGATGGCCTCGATACGGGCTTTCTACCGCTACATGTCTTTCGAGGGATACTGCAGGGAAAATCCCGCGCTCGAAATGAAACTGCCGCGTATCGTACGAAAGGATATAGAGTATCTGAGCCTCGAGGAGGCGGATACCCTGCTCAAGCGGCCGGACGACAGCATACGGGGCATTCGCGATCGCGCGATTTTGGAACTCCTTTACGCGACGGGACTGCGCGTCAGCGAAGCCGTGGAAGCCGACACGGAGCATATCAACCTGCGAATGGGTTTTATCACCTGCACGGGGGAACACGGAAAGGCGCGCATCATTCCCATCGGACGCCCCGCGCGCGCCGCCCTCGAAACCTACATATTCGACGGGAGAAGCAAGCTGCTGCGGGGGAAGCCGGCCAAGGACAAGGCGCTCTTTTTGAACTATTCCGGCGACCGCATGACGCGCCAAGGGATGTGGCGGATGATAAGGGAATACGCCGCGGCGGCCGGGATCGAGAGGAAGATCACACCGCAGATCCTGCGCAATTCTTTTGCCGTGCATATGGTGCAAAACGGCGCGGACCTGAAATCGCTGCAAGAACTCATGGGCCATGAGGACCCGACGGCCATGCAGGTCTATCTGCGCGTTTCCAAAAACCGCATAAAGGATGTCTACGATACCGCACATCCGCGGGCATGACCGCAGTCTGCCCTCCCCTGTCGAAAGGCGCGGGGGAAACGCCCCATTCCTTGATTACGGCTGTGTCTCCCGGGAAAGAGAATCTCTATGTTTTCAAAAACCTTGCGGTGGGCCCGGATCGAAGTGGACCTGACCCGGCTCGCTTTTAATATGCGGCTTGTCAGGGAAAAGGCGAAAGACAGCCGCGTTATCGCCGTCGTCAAGGCCGACGCCTACGGGCACGGCGCCGTTCCCGTTTCCAAGGTGCTATTGAAAAACGGCGCGGATATCTTGGCCGCGGGCACCTTGCAGGAAGCCGTCACCCTGCGGGAAGCGGGCTTCGCGTGTCCCGTCCTCATATTGGGCCTGACGCCGGACGATTGCTGCGATACCCTGATGGAATACGACCTCATTCCCGTCACCGCCTCCTATGAAAACGCCCGCGCCATCGCGCGGGCCGCCGAGACCGCCGGTCTGCAAAAGGATGTGTTCGTGGCGGTGGACACGGGCATGGGGCGTATCGGCGTACCGCCGGACGAGAGCGGCGTCGCCGAAACCGTGCGCATCCACGGCCTCGGGAACCTGCGTTTGCAGGGGATATTCAGCCACTTTGCCACGGCCGACGAGCCGGACAAGCGTTATGCCCGCAAGCAGACGCGCCGCTTCGACGCTTTCTGCGAACGCCTTTTGGAATCGGGCGTGGACCCCGGAATGCGCACACACGCGAACAGCGCGGCCGTCTTGGAATTGCCCGCCGCCCTCTACGACGCCGTGCGCCCCGGCATCATACTCTACGGCTGCCCGCCCGCCGCGCGGACGCAGACGAAGGATTTTCCCCTGCGTCCCGTCATGTCCGTCAAGGCCAAGATCACATACCTGAAAAAGGTCCCGCCGGGGACACCCATCAGCTACGGCCGCACATTCACAACCCAAAGGGAAAGCCTGATCGGTACGCTGGCGCTCGGCTACGCCGACGGATTGCCGCGCGTCCTCTCCGGCAAGGGACGCGTGATCCTGCGCGGAAGCTACGCCCCGATCGTCGGTACGATCTGCATGGACCAGTGCATGATCGACGTGACGGATATACCCGGCGCGGCGCCGGGGGACGAGGCGATCATCATGGGTTCCGAGGGCGGGAAAACCGTTTCGGCGGAGGAGATCGGCGAAAAGACCGGCACCGTCAACTACGAAATACTCTGCGGCTTTGGGCAGCGCCTGCCCAAGGTCTATATCGGGGGCTGACCGGCATCCGGGGCAAGCAGACGACACGCGGCATTCCGTTTCACGGATGATGAATCTGTGATAAAAAAGACCGCGGCTTTCGGCGCGGCGTTTGGTGTTGTTTGTGATACTAAAAGTGTTTTATATATATTAAAATATAAAGAAAATAAAAAAGTGTGACCTTTTTGTTCCTTTTCTCTAAAGAAACATCCCCGACCTCCGATAATAGCATATGGGATAAACGATATCCCTTTTCGGTTCCGCCGCTTCTTCGTACGGGAAAGCGGGCGGGATCACCAAGGGCGTCGGGACGGAACCCGACGCATTCACGGCTTACG
>JAITKU010000275.1 GCA_031278255.1 Eubacteriales Family XIII. Incertae Sedis bacterium
CCCCGCAGAACATCCGTTCAACAATTTGGATGCGCTCCGCGCTCAAATTTGGCTCCGGCCAAATTTGAACGACGCCGCCCAATCCCCCGGCGGCTATGTTCCGCGGGGCGGCGGGCCAAGCCCTTAACCCCGCAGAACATCCGTTCAACAATTTGGATGCGCTCCGCGCTCAAATTTGGCTCCGGCCAAATTTGAACGACGCCGCCCAATCCCCCGGCGGCTGTGTTCCGCGGGGCGGCGCCTTTATGTCTCGGCCTCCGCGTCCCTGCGCCCCTGCGACAAATACCGCCGCAGCTTCTCCAGCACCTCCTCGAAATTCAGGGGCTTGCCGATGTGATCGTCCATGCCGGCCGCCAGGCATTTTTCCACGTCCTCGCGAAACACGTTGGCGGTCATGGCGACGATGGGAATCTCCCGCGCCCCGGGCGTTTTGAGCGCGCGGATGCGCCGCGTCGCTTCATAGCCGTCCATCTCGGGCATCTGCACGTCCATGAAGATCATATCGTAACGCGCGGGGTTCTCGCGGAAGAGCCGCAGCGCCTCCGCGCCGTTTTCCGCGCAGTCGACGGACAAGGCGGTGGGTTCCAGCAGGGCCAGCACGATCTCCCGGTTGATTTCCACATCCTCCGCCAGCAATATGCGGTAATCGGAAAATCGATCGATTTCGGTCGGGGACGGCGCGCCCTGCGCGCGCGCAGGGACGCCCGCGCCGAGGCATTCGTTGATACAGTCGGCTATGGCGGAGGGAAACAGCGGTTTTTGCAGAAATTTGTCCACGCCGGAGCGCTTCGCGTCCGCCTCTATATCGCTCCATTCCGCAGCGGAGATCATGATCACGACGGAATTGCCGTGCCCCGCGGCCTTGACGCGGCGCGAAAACTCTATGCCGTCCATGGTCGGCATCCGGAAATCCACAAAATACATATCGTAGGGACCGTTTTGTTCGATCAGCGAAAGGGCCTCTTTCCCGCCGGACGCGAGATCGCAGGCGATGCCGAAGCGCCCGCACAGGGCCTCGAAGTATTCCAGTATCTCGGGCGCGTCGTCCACCGCCAGCAGACGCATATTGTCGGGCCGCACGCTCGGATCGAGCAGACTGCGGCGCGTTTCCCCGCCGCGCTTCATGCGAACGGTGAACGCAAAAACGGAGCCTTTGCCGAGTTCCGACTCGATCCATATGCGGCCGTCCATCATCTCGACGATGCTCTTTGAGATCGAGAGACCGAGTCCGGTGCCCCCGAACCTGCGCGAGGTGCTGCTGTCGGCCTGCTCGAACGAGCTGAACAGGCGCGTCTGCTGCTGCGCGCTGATGCCTATGCCCGTGTCGCTCACATCGATCCGCAGGGTGCATACGCCGTCCGTCTCATCAAGCAGGCGCGCGTCCAGGCGCACGGAACCGCATTCCGGCGTGAATTTCACCGCGTTGCCCAGCAGGTTCGTGATGACCTGCGACAGGCGCTGGTCGTCGCCGATCAGGGTCTCCGGTATATCCTTGTCGATGTAAACGCTGAAATTCTGCCTTTTTTCCTCCGCGCGAAAGTTGATTACATTC
The DNA here is from genome assembly GCA_031278255.1 of Eubacteriales Family XIII. Incertae Sedis bacterium. GTDB lineage: Bacteria > Bacillota > Clostridia > Peptostreptococcales > Anaerovoracaceae > JAITLA01. Next base: position 1,553 of record JAITKU010000275.1, read on the forward strand.
ACCGCTCTCTGGAGCATTCGCTCGAATTTGAAAGCCTCGGGCGACAGATCGAACTTGCCGGATTCTATCTTCGACATATCCAATATATCGTTGATCACGCCCAAAAGATGCGTGGACGCGTCCTCGATCTTGCCCAGACAGTAATCCTTGCGCTCTATATCGCCGGACATCTTGCCGATGGATGTCATGCCGATGATGGCGTTCATGGGCGTGCGCATCTCGTGGCTCATGTTGGAAAGGAATTCGCTCTTGGACCGCGAGGCCGCTTCCGCCGCCTCCCGCGCGCGCTCGATATCCGTAACGTCGTGAAACAGCGTCATCGCGCCCTCGATATCCCCGTCCGAATTGACCATCGGCGTGAAATTGATGATGTACTTGCGCAGGTCCCCGCCGCGGATATCGAGCGCCGCCTCCGTCGCAAACTCCCGCTTCTCCCGCATGGCGGCGCGCAGTATATCGGAAAAAGCGGTGATCCGGTCCGCGTCGGCAAGCCCCTCGAAGAGTTCCGCGAACGACCTGCCGCCGATCAGGCCGAAACTCGAGATCCGCGCCATTTTCAGGAAAACCTCCGTGCAATAGGCCAAGCGCTCATCCTTGTCGAACAGGAGGATGATGTTGGCGCTGTTCTCGAGCAAAAGTTGCAGGTAACTCTCCTGCCTGCTTCTCTCCAGCTTCTGCATGGAGGTGATGTTCGTGATGGACGCGGCCACGGCCTTGTTGCGGTCCAAGGTGTTCTGCAGACGCGAAAGCCGGCGGGACAGCTTCAAAACTTCATTCTGCAAAGCCTCGTTCCGCTGCTTGAGTTCTTCGTATTGCTGTGTTATGTTTTCCGCCACAAAAAATCCCCCTGCCTTTAAGCGGCAAGATCAAAAAACCACCAGCGTATATGTGAGGTTGTGAAAACGGTTGACGATTCTCCGATTCTCGTCGTAGACGGGGCACATCTCCCCGCCGCTGTAGAGCAGCATGAACGGAAACGCTTCACCGATCATCTCCGCGGTTTTTTTCATTTCTTCTTCCGAATTCGGGCTGATCACAAGGCCGCGCGTAAAGCACGGGATCGCGAAGATAAAATCGCAGCCGTTCTCCTCCGCTTCCGCAAGCGCCTGCGAAACGGTGGTTTGCGCCGTTTCCATGACGCTGTTGTAGTCCACGTCCGCTATCGCGATCTTCGCGCCGACCGGTATATTCCCGCCGCAGAAGATACCCTCGTCCGTGAAAGCGTACATGCTGAACGCGGTCGGCTTCGTGCCGTCGCCGTAGTCGATGAGAAAGGGCAATGTGGTCACCGCCGCAAGACCGTTGGTCTCCACGCCCAGACTCGCGAGGTACGTGAGACAGGGTATATTGTCCACGGTCTTGAGCAGGGAACCCTCGGCGTCCGTGACGATCGCCGTCTGCTGCTGAATGTTCTTCTCCGAGATCGCGGTCGTGAAGAAACGGGGATTGACGGCCCCCTCAAACAAAAGCAGGGCGGCCTTGTTCCGATCGGCCTCGCCGTTGCGAAAAATCATGCTGTTCTCGTAGGTGAGCGAGGTGTCGTTGGACAGGGTTCCGAACACGGGAATGCCCCCGCCGACCGCATCGAGCCGCCGGAGCATATTGTCGCCGCTGACATCGGTCATGATGGGCGCGAAAGCAAAGATGAAAGAGGGATCGGCCCGCAGCTTGCCGCGCGCCTCCGCGTAGGCCCGCACGAGGGGCGTGTCAACGTCCTCTTTCGTGATCGTTTCGGAAAACGCGGTCGCGAAGCGCACGTCGTCGCTCGTCAGAACGGAAAGGCTGAGCTGTTCCAGCCCGTATCGCCCGTTGACCGCGCTGCCCAAAACCGTGCAACCGATCACATCGAACGGCAGCGCCTCGCACAGCGCGTTCACCACGCCGGTTTCTACAAATTCATAATAACAGGCCACAATGCCGACCGAATGCGTCAAAAGACCGCCGCCCGCATCGATTTGCGCCCGTATCTCATTCATGGCCGCGTCCACATCGTCGATCTCGGATGTGCTTGCGATGATCAATTTGATCATAATAATCCCCCTCCCCATTGCCGCGAACCCATCTGCGGCGCCTATTCACCGCAATTTGATACTGCATTTGAAGTATATCATACATTTCACCAAAAATCAAAAGCAAGCCTTTTTTAGCATGAACAGACGCCGCAGTCCTCTGCCGAAAGGCCGGGATTCCGATTAATGCGCCGGCATGGGGCTGTAAATCCCCCGGCGACGGCTGTGTTCTTTGAGCCCGGCGGCAAAACGGCGGGCGACGACGGATTCGCATTCGAGTACGATCAGGACACCCGAACGATTACGATCACAGGGCCAAAGCTCGGAATCGGCGAGATCAAAACGATCGAATACACGACGCGCGTCAGCTACGGCGCGGCCGTCGCCGGCAGCATCGAGAACACGGCCTATCTTGTGCCGGACGGAACGTATTATTTTGAAAGAGGGGACACAGAGAAAGGTTTTACGGCGAACGGCAATACGTTTTCCTTGGAGGGTAAACTCTCATCCGTCGAATTTGCGGGACTCCGCGCGGCGGAGGCTAAAGCGGCGGTCGGCTTTTCCGCCAACATCGGCGTTTCGGCGCGGAAGTTTTTGGATATAGGCCGCGACGGTACGGCAGAGGCTTACAGCGGCGATCCGAAAGTGTCCGCGGAACGCGGCCGGGTGTTTGCCTACGGGTTTGAGCTTAAAAATTCCGGCAGGG
>JAITKU010000037.1 GCA_031278255.1 Eubacteriales Family XIII. Incertae Sedis bacterium
CACGCCTTGAAGGGCGCGGCCCGCAGCATAGGCGCGGAGGATTTCGCGGACCTCGCCGCCGCGATGGAGGAACACGCGAAAAACGAAAACCGCGCCGCGATCTACGCGCGAACCGGGGAACTGCTCAACGCGCTTCACGTTCTGGTGGGTAACATAAGGTCCGCGCTCGCGCGGCGTGTCCCCGCGGAATTACCCTCGGACATGCCGAAAGAGATGCGCGTTTCAATGTTGCGGGACCTGCGCGCGGCCCTGTCGGATATGGATATCAAAACCGTGAACGAACTGTTGCTGGCCTGCGCGGCCCTGCCCGCCGCCGCAAAGACCGAGATGCATTTGACGGAGATAGAGCAACGGATTTTGATGTTTGAATACGACGCGGCGATCGAAGCCATAGACGCCCTGCTTTGACGGTTTTCGATCGCTGCCCGCAGAGCTTCCCGCTCCGCCGATTGTTACTTGTTTGTTACCGATCGATTAAAATTGCGGAACGCTCCTATCCAACCGGCGCGATTTCATGATACAATAGCAAAGAAAGGCACGATTATTTCAAAAATCGAAGAAAAGATAAAGAAAGGAACATCCATGAGCAGAATCATCAACCGGTTCGGCATTTGTGCGGCAGTATCGTTGCTCTTGATCTTGGCGACGGCCCTGTTTTCGGGCTTTGCGTTCGCCGAGGACGCGGAGGTCGGCGCGGAAGTCACCGCGGCGGACGTTGCGGCGGATTCCGGCGCGGCGAACACCCTGATCACGGGCGAGGTCACAAAGGCGGAGAAGAAAGGCGACGGCATCGTCGTCACCCTCGACGACGGCAAGGACGGCGTCGTGTTGAACATATCGGAATTGCGCTTCGTGTACGATCAAAAGGCGAAAGCTTACGCCTCCTTGGACGACGTTAAGGAGGGCCTTACGATCGCGGCCGTCCTGCCGAAGCACGCGCCCCTCTCGCTGAGTTCGCCGCCGCAGACCGGCGCTGTGTTCGGGCTGATCCTGAACAGCGACGCGGGGACGAGCAAGCTGGATATCTTTGACGAAAATCTCCTGTCGAGCGACGGGGAATTGAAGCTGATCATCGGCGACGATACGCTGATCGGCGCGGATACGGGCGAAAGGCGCGTCTTTACCGCAGACGATTTGAAGGACAAGGAGTTGATCGTGTTCTGCGATGTGGTCTATACGAGTCTGCCCGCGCAGACCGCGCCCTCTTTCGTTCTGATCCTGACGGCCGCGCCCGAGGCCGAGGCCGAACCGTCGGACGCGTCCGCGACCGCCGTCTCCGAGGCGAAGTACGTGGGCCTGCGCGCGGCCGCCGAAGCCAAGGGTTACACCGTAACCTGGGTGTCGAACGCGCAGCCGATCACGCTGAGCAAGGGCGACATCACGGTCACGGTGACGATCGGGAGCGACGCGTTCACCTACACGCACCTCACAAAGGATGTGCAGCCCCTCGATTCCGTGGAGAAGCTGGATTTGACGACCCGGCTTGTCGATGGAAAGACCATGGTGGCCGACAGTTTCACAGAGCTTTTGAAATAGCCGCCGCCTTTCTCGTTTCGCCGGGTTGCGGCATGGCTTAAGCGGCGGTCTTTGCCGCGCCTCGATTGCCGTATGCGCGCGCCGAGGCCCTCCGGGAGAGGGTTTCGGCCGCGCGTTTTTTGTTCCGCGTTCGCCGGGGTACTGGTTTCCGCCCTCCTTTCGCCGCGCGGAGCGCGGCGAAAGGAGGCGGCCCCGAACAATATCCGCCGATGCGCTTAGGACCGCCGTTTTGATCGCTTGAAATTTGGACGGAGCCAAATTTGAAACATCCGCTTAAAACATCTGTTGATGCATCGGCGTATTTTTGATAAAATTATACAAGAATCGAAGGAACCGTTTTGCTTGAACCGTTGGACCGTAGCAAAATAGGATATACAAAAACTTGTTCGCACGGGAGTTGCGCCGTATGCTGGGATATGTCACGCCGGAAAAGGGTGAATTGAAGCTGCGGGAGTTTGAGGTCTACGGCGCGTACTACTGCGGGATATGCCGCGCGGTGGGCGCGCGCCGCGGACGGCTTCCGAGGCTTTTTCTGAGTTATGATTTCGCGTTTCTCGCCATGCTGCTCTCCTCGGTCTTTGACGCGCCCGACGCGCGCGCGCCGTTTCGGTGCCTTTTGCATCCGCTGAAGAAGCGCGTCGCCCTGAACATGACGCCCGTTCTGGAATACGCGGCCGATATGATGTTGCTGTCGGCGTATTACAAGCTGCGGGACGATCGGATGGACGAGGGGCGCTTGCGCGGCTTCGCGGGGGAACTGTTGCTGCGCGGTGTCGTGCGCGAGATTCGGGAGGCCCATCCGGACAAGTCGCGGGAGATCGGCGCATGTATGGAGGAACTCAACCTGCTCGAAAAAGAAAACTGCGCCTCCTTTGACCGCGCCGCGGAACCTTTCGCGCGGCTCATGGGGGAAATGCTCGACTACGACGGTCCGGTGCGCGCGGATCTGAGCCGAAAGCAGACGGACAACGTGCGTTACGCGCTCCGGCGCATGGGACGCAGTTTGGGGAAGTGGATCTACCTGATCGACGCTTACGACGATGCGGAGATGGATTTGCGCCGCGGCGTCTACAATCCGCTCACGCTTTGCCACGGCTGTGGGCAGGCGGAAAACGCGGGCGAGGACGCGGCGCGGTTTCGGGAACGGATCGCGGAACGCGTGCGGCTTTCCGCCACGCTGTACCTTTCGGAGTTGGCGGAGATCGCCGCCTTGCTTCCGATCGGGAAGAATAAAGGCATATTGGAGAATATCATGTATATGGGCTTGCTGCGGCGCACGGAGGAGATCGTGGGCGGAAACGGGCGAAAGAGGAAAGGTATATGAACAATCCTTACGAAATACTGGGCGTCAGGGAGGGTGCGAGCAAGGAGGAGATCAAGGCCGCGTACAAGGCGCAGGTCAAGAAATATCATCCGGACAAGCATCAGGACAACCCGCTCTACGAATTGGCCGAGGAAAAGCTGCAGGAGATCAACGAAGCCTACGAGTATCTGATGAAGAACGAGGGCGGCGCGTCCTACGCCAATGACGGCGTTCGCGGGACGGCCTCCGCGCCCGAATTTCAAGAGGTGCGCAGCGCGATAAACCGGGGCGACCTCGCGCGCGCGCAGGATATCCTGAACAGGAGCGCCGTGCGGAACGGGGAATGGCATTTCCTGACCGCCATGCTGAATCTGCGGCGGGGCTGGTATGACGAGGCGGTGACGGAACTCCAAACGGCGATCTCCATGGAGCCGTCGAATTTTGAATATCGCAATGCGATGAACAATCTCCTGTCGCGTACCGGCGGCTATCGCAGCGGCGCCTACGACAGGGGTTACAGGGACGCAAACAGCCAGCTTTGTCAGGTCATGCAATGCTGGTGCTGCGCGGATATGCTCTGCGACGACTGCATATGACGACGCGGCCTTTGCAAATACGGCTCGCCGCGCACGCGGGTTATTGCTTTGGCGTGAAGCGCACCCTCGAGATGACGGAAAACACCTTGCGCGACGCGGGCGCGCGGAAAGTGTACGCCTGCGGGCCGCTGATCCACAACGCGTCGGTCATGCGGGACCTCGCGCGGCGCGGGCTGCGCTTTATCGAAAGCCAGGACGAGGCGGAGCGGGGCGGCCTGCTGGTCATTCGCTCGCACGGCGAGACGGAAGCCTTTCATCTGGAAGCCGCGGCCAAGGGCCTCGCGATCGTCGATGCGACCTGTCCCTTTGTGAAGCGCATACACGGCTTGGTGCGCGCGGCCCATGCGCGGGGGAATACGGTCGTGATCATCGGGGATGCGCGGCATCCGGAGGTTATCGGTATCAACGGCTGGTGCGGCGGCGAGGCCCTGATCGTAAAAAACGCGGAAGAGGCGGACCGGGTGCGTGCGGACAAGCTCTTCGCGGTCGCGCAGACGACGACGGTGCTTTCGGATTTTGAGACGATCGCGGCGCGGCTCGCGCGCCCGGGACGGACGCTCAAGCTGCGAAACACGATCTGCGACGCCACGTCCAAGCGGCAGGAAAGTTGCCGCGAGATTGCCGAAGAAGCGGATGCGATGCTCGTTATCGGCGACAGAAACAGCGCAAATACGCGAAAGTTGTTTGAAATTGCCAAAAGGACTTGCAAAAATTCGCATTTTATTGAAAATATAAATGATTTGCCATTGAAAGCGTTGCGAAAATGTAATACAATAGGGGTTGCGGCGGGCGCATCGACGCCCGAGCGCATGATTAAGGAGGTTATTGCCAATATGACGACAGTTAACACTGAAAACACTGAGAACACAATGGATGAAACCACTGAAAAAACGATGGCCGATTACATGGCGGAAATCGAAAAATCCCTGCGTCTCCCGAGGACGGGAGAGATCGTCACAGGGATCGTGATTCAGGTTTCAAACAGGGATGTCATCATCAACCTGGGCTGCAAGAAAGACGGCGTCATCCCCAAGGATGAGATCGCGCTTGAACCGGAACAGACCTTGCTCGACGCTTTCAAGGAGGGCGACGAGGTGCAGGCAAAGGTGCTGAAAACCGACGACGGCGACGGAAACATTCTCCTTTCCAAGAAGAAAGTCGTGATCAACGAGCATTGGGAGGATATCAACCGCGCGCTGGAGGACAAAAGTACGCTGGATGTAAAGGTCATAAAAGAGGTTAACGGCGGTGTCATAGCGGTGTTCAAGGAAATCTACGGCTTTATCCCCCTTTCCCAGCTTTCGGACAGATTTGTCGAAAAGGCCGACGAGTTCATCGGAAGGGTATTGACCGTGCGCGTTACGCGCTTGGACCAGCGGAAAAACAAGGTGGTGTTCTCGCATAAGGCGGTGCTGGCGGAGGCGCGGCAGAAGCGCTTGCAGGCGATATGGGATTCCATCAACGTCGGGGACGTGATCGAGGGAACGGTTATGCGTTTTACCGACTACGGCGCCTTTGTCGATATAGGCGGTATCGACGGCTTGTTGCACATCTCCGAGATTTCGTGGGGCAAGCTCAAACATCCGCAGGAGGTTCTGAAGATCGGGCAGAAGATTCCCGTGAAGATACTCTCCATCGTGCGGGAAAAGGAAAAGATATCCTTGGGCTACAAGCAGAATTGTCCCGAGCCTTGGAGCGTGATAGACGAGAAGTATTACGTCGGCCAGATCATACACGGCAAGGCCGTTCAGATCAAGGATTACGGCGTGTTCGTCGAATTGGAGCCGGGCCTTGACGGGCTTGTCCATATATCCGAAATCGCGTTCAAACGCGTGAACAACATCTCCGATGAACTTTCCGTCGGGCAGAATGTCGCCGCGAAGATTCTGGAGATCGACAAGAACAGGAAACGAATCAGCCTGAGCATTAAGGAAACCCTGGATAAGTCCTTTGACGGGGATGCGCGGACGGCGGTCGAGGAGGAAGAGGACGTGGACGCGGCGTTTGCGTTTGCGGAGGATGCCGCGCCGGCCGAGACTGCGGCGGATATCGTGGCGGAGGAAACCGCGCCGGCTGAGGAGGCGTCCGCAGAGGAAACTCCGGTCGAGGCGTCTTTCGCGGAGGAAGTGCCCGCAGAGGACATAGGAGAAGCTTCGGAGGATATCGCGGCGGAGGATCTTGCGCCGGCCGAGGAAGCGGAAGAGGCCGACTCTGCGGCAAGGGACGGGGAATAGCGAACAGAATCATCGCCGATGTTTATCAAAGCGATATGCAAAGGGAAAGCGGGGCTTGCGCCTCGCTTTTGCGCGCTTTCGGGCCTACTCGGAAAGCCCGCGCGCGGGGCTTTTTCGCGTCAGCGGCCGGTTCCTGCGTCCGCCCCGGACATCTCGATGAGTTCGCGCGCGCTCTTTAGCGTCGTCTCCGTGATGCGCGCGCCGCCGATCAGACGCGCGATTTCGAGGACCCGTTCGTCCGCGTCCAAGGCTTCGACAAAAGTGCGCACGCTCTCGCCGTCGTCGCTTTTTCTGATGGCGAAGTGATGCGCGCCGCAGGCGGCGATCTGCGGCAGGTGCGTGATGCAGATGATCTGGCGTTTTTCGGCCATTTTTACGAGTTTTCTTCCGACCACGCCGGCCGTGATTCCGCTTATGCCGCTGTCGATCTCATCGAAGATCATCGTCGGTATGCCGTCGTAATCGCCGATCACGGACTTGAAAGCCAGCAGGATGCGCGACATCTCGCCGCCCGAGGCGATTTTGGCGAGCGGCAGCAGGGGTCCGCCTTTGTTCGACGCGATCAGGAATTCGACGCTGTCCGCGCCGTTTTCCGACAGCCTTTGCCTTATATCGCCCGTATCGTCGAAGCGCGCGGCGAACACGGCCTTGCTGAAATGCAGTTCCGCGAGTTCGGCGTTGATCTTCGTTTCGAGTTCGGCCGCCGCCTCTTTTCGCAGCGCGCGCAGGGTCTCGCAGGCCCGCGCGAGTTCGTTTTCGCGCGTCTGCGTCTGCGCGGTGAGCGCGGCCTTGCGCGCGTCGATGTTTTCGAGGTCCGCGAGCGCGGCGCGGAGCGTCTCCCCGTACGCGAGCGTCTTTTCGACGGAACCGCCGTATTTCCCGCAGAGCCTTTCGACCAGATCGAGCCGCGCGATGACGCCGTTCAGCGTTTCGGGGGAGAAATCCATGCGGTCGCGCAGGGCGCGCAACGCGCTCGCGGCGTCTTGGAGGGCGTAGTAAGCGTCGGCCGTGATCCGCGCGATTTCGTCCAGATCTTTGGAATATAATGAAATATCCTGAAGAGCGCGCATGGCCGTGCCCAGCCCGTCCACGGCGGAGCGGTCCCCGTCGCAGAGCGCTTCGGCCGCGGCCGCCGTCCTCTCGTAGATCAATTCGCCGTTCTGCAGGACGGCGAGGCTTTCGCGCAGCGCCGCGTCCTCGCCCGGCTTCAGGTCCGCCTTTGTGATCTCGTCCAACTCGAAGCGCATGAAGTCGTGTCTGCGCGCGGAGGAAGCCTCGCTTTGGAGCAGGGCGGAGAGCGCCCGCTTCGCCTCGGCGTATGCGCGCCAAGCGGCGGCGACCGCTTTCTTCGCGGGTTCCGTGGCGCGGCTGTGATAGGCGTCTATGAGGGCGAGGTGGTTTTCGGTCTTGAAGAGGGAATGACGGTCGTACTGCCCGTGGATGTCGGCGAGGCGCGCGGCCGATTCCGACAGCTGCGCGAGTGTGACGATCTCGCCGTTGATCTTCGCCAAACTCTTGCCCGTCGCGCTGATCTCGCGCGTCAGAACGCAGTCGGAGGGCGCGTCCGCGTCCGCGCTTTCCGGCAACTCCGCGGCGATCTGTATGACGGATTTGCTCCGTCCGGCGCGGATCATGCTCGTGTCGGCCCTGCTGCCCAGGGCGAGGCTGACCGCTTCGATGAGGATGGATTTGCCCGCGCCGGTCTCGCCCGTGACGACGGTAAGCCCGTGCGACAGGTCCATGTCGATCTCCGCGATAATCGCGAAATCCCGAATGCCGATGTGTGTAATCATGGTTTTTGGCGCCGCATTTCGTTGAACCGGGCGGTTATGGCGGCTATATTCGCGCTGTCGTCGGCGACGAGCAGGATCGTGTTGTCGCCCGCTATGGAACCGAGTATATGCGGCAAACGCCGGGAATCGATCGCTTCGGCGGCGGCGTTGGCGCAGCCGGGCAGCGTTTTGATCACGATGATGTTGCCGGAATGTTCGACGGACTGCACGGTTTCACTGAATATCTTGTTGAAGCGATCGTTCGCGGGCCGGTCCTGTCCGGCGTTCGCGGCGTATTTGTATTTGCCCGCGGATGTCATTGCCTTGACGAGTTGCAACTCCTTTATATCCCGCGATACGGTGGCCTGCGTAATCGCGTATCCGCTCTTTCGCAGCAGGTTCGCCAGCTTTTCCTGCGTGTCGATTTCATGGCTGTCGATCAGTTCCAGAATCTTGTTTTGTCTGGAATGTCTCATGTTTTTTCACCCTTCGCGCAACAGTTGACGCCGATACCACCATTATACGGCATAGGAGGGATGCTTCGCAAGAGGGTTTTGAA
>JAITKU010000133.1 GCA_031278255.1 Eubacteriales Family XIII. Incertae Sedis bacterium
ATGCGGGGGCTGACGCGCATAGGCGCCGTTATCTACTGCGAGAAGAAATCGCATAAGGGCATGATCATAGGCAAGGAGGGCCGCAAGCTCAAGGGCGTGGGAAAAAGCGCGCGCGCCGATATCGAGGCCCTGCTCGGAACAAGGGTATTCCTGCAGCTTTGGGTCAAGGTGCGCGAGAATTGGCGCGACAGCGATTTCGCCCTGCGTTCCCTCGGCTACGAGGACGAGTGAATGGACGCGTACACCGAGGGCATCGTCCTGAGACAGACGAAAACCCTGAACGGGCGGCGCATGATCACGCTGTTCTCAAGGGAGTACGGCAAGATCGGCGCCGGCACGAGTCTCGCGGGAGGGGGCAAGGGCCGGTCCGCGCTCGCGCTGCGGCCGTTCACATACGGAAGCTACGCTCTGCGGAAAAGCCGCGGCGCTTGGCATATGAACAGCGCGGAGGCCCTGCGCGGCTTCTATCGCATAGCGGAGGCGCCGGAAAAGTTCGCGAGTTGTTCCTACGCCTTGGAATTCACGGAAAAGCTGTTGCCCGAGGAATCGCCGGCGCCGGCCCTCTTCGCGCTCGCGCTCGAATATTTTGAGATGATGGAGCGGCGGGAGAAGCGTTTCGATACCCTCACCGTACTCTTTCTGTTCCGGGCGATCTCTTTGTGGGGCGCCGCGCCGGAGCTTGAGAAATGCGTGCGTTGCGGGAAAGTACCGCGGGGCGGCGTTTCTTTCGGCGTTCGCGACGGCGGCCTCGTCTGCGACGCCTGTATGGGAGCAGAAAATATCCCGGATACAGGCAAGGACCGGTTGCTTTATCCCTTGGATTTTGATATACTGAACGTGATGCGATACTTTAGAGGGCGTCCGTTTCAAGACTTTGAACGCCTCGCGCTCGACGGTCCCGTATTGCTCGCTTTGAAACGCATCCTGCGCGAACACGCCGCGTGGCATCTCGGCGTGAGCGGTCTGCGGAGCGAAGAATTTTTTACCGGCGGTTTATCGCCGACTCGCAATGAAAGGCACCGCGTATAAGGCGAATCGGCCGATACCGTTTACCGTCGCCGCTCGAAGAGCGGTACAAGCGTATGGAGAAAGGAGTTGCGGACGGATGGATACCGAAATCACCCTCGAGAAGATCGAACTTGTGAAAGACAGGACGGGCGTCAGTTATAAGGAGGCCAAGGATGCGCTCGAAGCCGCGAAAGGCAGCGTCGTCGATGCGATCATCAACATCGAAGAGACCGTGAACATGAGCGGCCGCAGCAGGTTGAACGACCGGGGCGTCAAGCTGATCGAAGCGATCAAAGCCGCGGTCAAAAAGGGCAACGTCACGAAGATCATCGTGAAGAAAGACGGCGAGATCATCCTGAATCTGCCTGTCAACGTCGGCATTCTCGGGACCGTGATCGCGCCTTGGGCCGCGCTGATCGGCGTGATCGCGGCCTTTGGAACCAAATGCGACATCGAGCTTCTGACGGACGACGGTCGCGTCATAGACATCGGCGAAAAGGCGGGAGATGCCTTTGACGACGCGGTGGAGCGCGGCGCGGACATCATCGAGGACGTGCGGATGAAAGGCGCCGACGTTATAGACAGCGTGCGGGCAAAGGCCAAGAAAGCCGTTTCAAAGGAAACGGACGCAGCGGCCGAGGACTATGCTTGCGGCTCCGCCCGGGATGCGAAAGAAGACGCGCCGGGCGGTTTTGACGACTATGTTTCCACGGAGGCGGACAAGGACGACGCGCGGGAGGCTGAGGGCGAAACGCCGATTTCGCGGATCGCGGAGACGGTGGAGCGCACCGCAAAGACGGTGAGCGATGTGGTTTCGGAAGCCGCGGACAGGGCGGCCGAGGTACTCAGAAATGCGGTAAACGCAACAAAGAACACGGAAGAAGAAGAGGAGAAGCCGGGGACGGATGCGTAGCGCAACAATGGAAAAGATCGTGGCCCTTGCGAAAAACCGGGGCTTTTTGTATCCGGGATCCGAGATATACGGAGGTCTCGCAAACGCTTGGGATTACGGACCCATCGGCGTTGAACTCAAAAACAATGTCAAACGGGCTTGGTGGAAAAAATTCGTGCAGGAATCGCGGTACAATGTGGGTCTCGATTCGGCCATACTCATGAATCCGCGGACTTGGGAGGCTTCGGGGCATGTGGGCGGCTTTGCCGATCCGCTCATCGACTGTAGGAAGTGCAAGGCGCGATTTCGGGCCGACAAGCTGATCGCGGACCGGCTTGGGGCCTCCCGCGAAGCGGAAACGGTCGCCGCGGACGGCTGGTCCAATGAGAAGATGGAGGCTTTTATCGCCGCGGAGGGGATACGTTGCCCGCTGTGCGACGCCGCCGACTTTACGGGCATACGGCAGTTCAACCTGATGTTCAAAACCTTTCAGGGCGTTACGGAAGGCTCCGCGTCCGAACTCTTTCTGCGGCCCGAAACGGCGCAGGGCATCTTCGTGAATTTCAAGAATGTGCAACGAACCGCGCGCAGGAAGATTCCGTTCGGCATTGCGCAGATCGGAAAATCTTTCCGAAACGAGATCACGCCCGGCAATTTCATATTCCGGACGCGGGAATTTGAGCAGATGGAACTGGAGTTTTTCTGCAAACCCGGGACGGACCTCGAATGGTTCTCCTATTGGAAGGATTTCTGCGTGTCTTTCCTCAAATCGCTCGGTATCAAGGATGAAAGCCTGCGGCTGCGCGACCACGACAAGGATGAGCTGTCGCATTACAGCAATGCCACGACGGACATCGAGTTCCTGTTCCCTTTCGGCTGGGGCGAGCTTTGGGGCATAGCCGACAGAACGGATTTCGATTTGAAGCGACACGCGGAGCATTCCGGCGAGGACCTTTCCTATAGGGACCCCGAGACGAACGAGAAGTACGTGCCTTACTGCATAGAACCGTCGCTCGGCGCCGATCGCGTGACCTTGGCCTTTCTGCTGGACGCCTACGACGAGGAGGAATTGACCGACGAGAGGAGTACGGACGACGCGCGGACCGTGCTGCGTTTTCATCCCGCGCTCGCGCCCTACAAGGCCGCCGTGCTGCCCCTGACGAAAAAGCAGGCCGAGCGGGCGGAGAAGCTCTGCGCGGCATTGTCGGCGCATTTCCAAGTGGATTACGACGCCTCGGGCAATATCGGCAAGCGCTACCGCAGACAGGACGAGATCGGCACGCCTTTCTGCCTGACCGTGGATTTCGACACGGAGGCGGACGATACGGTCACGGTCCGCGACCGCGACAGCATGGGGCAGATCAGACTGCCGATCGGCGGCCTGCGGGCGTATATCGAGGAAAGAATGCTCTTTTGATCGGCGCGGGCTTTGCGCGGCGATACAGAGGGGACCTCCTTGGCGTAATAATGCAGAAGTCGTCAAGCCCGGCCACAATGCGGGCACAGCACCTTGGGACGGCGGCAATGAACGAGACATGGATAGAACATCACGTCGCCGTGCCGCCATACGCGCCCGTTTGGCTCATATTAACGGAACCGCGTGCAAGAATCATATACCTTCGGGGTCTGAACACGTAACAAAAGCGCGCCGGTGCCGGCGCGAAAACCGGGATTTTTGTATTGCGCGAACGCCCGCGCTCCGGTATGATTGTATTCGGACGCATCGAAAGGACGCGTCAACACTCAGCAAGGGGAGGGCGAAAAATGATTTATGTCTGCGGAAATTGCCGTTTCGTGTTCGAGAGAACGGGCGAAATATGTTCTTGTCCCGATTGCGGGAAGCCGGATATCAGAGAAGCTTCGGAGGAGGAAAGGGGCGAATATCGAAAAGCCCGCGCGGGAAACGAAAGCCCGGACAATGCCGATGCGCGGGGCTTTGGAAATCCGGCCCCGCAAGGCTTTTCGGCAAAATCCCCGTTGTAAGCGCTTCCCGGGGTTTTCTTTCCCGGCTTTCGGGGCGCCTTACCCGATATCTGTCTTGTGACGGCGCGGCCGATCCTCTTCTTCCCGTGTTCCGCAAAAGCTTTTCTCAATGCCTCCTTGACGTGACAGACTCTTTTCGGTCGCCTACGACAGCCGGCCGCTGTCCGCGGAATACACCCTGTCCGCGATACCCATCGTGGATTTTCTGTGCGAAACGAGCGCAACCGTGCGGTCCGCGCTTTCCTCGCGCAGGGCTTTCAGAATAAGCCCCTCGTTCAGGCTGTCCAGATTGCTCGTCGGCTCGTCGAGCAGCAGGAAAGGCGCGTCGTGCAAGAAAGCGCGCGCGAGTCCGATTCGTTGACGTTCGCCGCCCGATATCTCCGCCTCCGCAAAGGCCGTCGCGCCCGAACCGCCGATGCGCGTGTCGTAGCCCGCGGGCAGTCGCATGACGAAATCGTGCAGCGCCGCTTTCTTTGCCGCCGCGATCACCTCTTCGCGCGTCGCGTCGGGCTTTCCCGTCTTGATGTTGTTCTCGATCGTATCCGAGAAGATATCCGTTTCCTGCGTCATAAAGCCCTCGAGACCGCGCAGGTGTGCCGTGTCCACCTCGTTCACGTCCTCTCCCGAGATCAGCGCGGAGCCTGCGGGCGGCCTCCAAAAACGCATGAGCAGCCTGAGCAGCGTGGACTTGCCCGAACCGCTGCGCCCCCTTATGCCCGTGATCGCCCCTTTCGGAAAGACCGCCGATATATCCCGCAGCACGGGTTCGTCCTCCGCGTAAGCGAAGCTGAGCTTCCGACATTCCGCGCCCGTGAAATCCGGTGTTTTGCCGTCCGCGACCTCCGGCGTTTCGGGCGTCTCGTCGAGCAGGGCGAACACGCGCCGCGCCGCCGCAAAGGTCACGGGCAGACCCGCGGAGAGATTTGAGAGCGCGAGCGCGGGGCCGAAAGACGAGAACAGGCTTACAAAGGGGAGGAGCAGGCCCGCAAAGCCCACGGCGCCGTTTCGGAAAAGCATGTACGAGAGCGCGAACATCCAAAGCGAGCAGAGCGTCACGAAGAGGCCGGAGACGGCGGACACCGCGCCCTCCTTGCGCCGCAACGGCCGCTGCAGGGCTTCCGCCTCGTCGCTCATGCGCCCGATACCCGCCCGCCGCGCGTCGCCCCGGCCCATGGCGAGGATTTCGCGTATGCCGCGCAAGCTGTCGAGATAATAGGACGAAAGACGTCCCGCGGCCTCGCGAAGCCGCGCCGCCGCTCCCCGGCCGAAGAGGGAAGCGATATACGGAACGAGAACGCCGACGATCAAATAGGAGCATACGGCGGCCGCGCCGAGCAGGGGATGGAAGCCGGCGATGAACGCGGAAACCGCCGCCGACACGATCACGGCGATGGCGACGGGCGATATCGTGTGCGCGTAAAACACTTCGAGAAGCTCGATGTCCCCCGTGATCACGGCGATCAGATCGCCCTTTTCCCTGCTTTCTAGTTTTGCGGGGCAGAGCCGCCGCAGGGCGGCGAAGAGTTTGTCGCGCAATTCCGCGAGCAGTTTGAACGCGATGTAATGATTGCAGAGTTGCTCGGCGTAGCGGAACAGGCCGCGCAGCACGGCGCAGAGGACAAGGGCCGCGACGGGGACGCCCGGGTTCGCCGCAAACGAGGCCGCCGGCGCGAAAGCCGAAAGCAGCGCAAAACCGCCGAGCGTGGGCAGGAGGATCGCGCAGATATGTCCGAGCGCGCCGAGCAGGACGGCGAGGAACATAATCCCCGCCATCGGCCTCGCGAGCGACGCGAGTCTTTGTATGACGCCGGGTCCGCTTTCGGATTGCTTTTCTTCTCTGTTTCTCATCTCTCGTTCCCTCCTCTGGCTGTTTCGATTGTCGCGGGTGTCTCGGCCGGGACTTTGCCGCCTGATGGCCTTTCTCCCTGCGCGCCGCCCGCCGCGTAGCGTTCGAGCGCCTGCTGTTCGCGGAAGAGACGCGCGTAGACGCCGTACGCCGCCGTCAGTTCTTCGTGCGTCCCCTTTCCCTCGACGCGTCCCTCCTCCATCGCGTATATGATGTTCGCGGGACGCAGGTTCGCGAGGCGGTGTGAGATCATAAGCACGTTTTTCGATTCTGCGCGTTCCCGTATGACCGCAAGCACGGCTTCCTCGCTCTCCCGGTCTATGTTCGAGGCGGCCTCGTCGAAGATGTATACATCGCAGTCGCGAAGCAGCGCGCGGGCTATGGAAAGGCGCTGCTTCTGCCCGCCCGAGAGGTTTGCGCCGTTTTCCGCCGTGCGTGTGTTCAGCCCCTGCGCTTCCGCGAAGAAATCGTAAAGCCGCACTTTTCGCAGGATGTGTTCGAGTTCCGCATCCGTCGCTTCGGGCTTCGCGTCGCGCAGGTTCTCCGAAACGGTCCCCGTGAAGATGTAATCCTCGTGCGTCACGAGGCAGATCCTTTTCCGAAGTTCGGAGCGTTTCAGATCGCGAAGTTCGACGCCGCCTATCCGCGCGCTGCCCGCGTAATCCCCGCGCGCAAGTCCGCCCGAGAGCAGGCGGGCGATCGTGGATTTGCCGCAGCCCGAGGCCCCCGCAAGGCCCGTAAAGCCGACGGCGGGCGCGGAGAAAGAAAGGCCGAAAAGCGCCGGGCGCTCGGGTTCGTAGGCGTAGGAAAGGCCGTCCGCTTCCACGGCGAGAGCGCCCGGAGGAAGCGCGCTTTCCCCGTCTGCGGGCAGGGGCGCGTCGAGGATTCGGAAAACGCGTTCGCAGGCAGAAAGGCCGTTCATCGCCACGTGAAAGTACGAGCCGAGTTGCCTGAGCGGTATGAAGAATTCCGCCGAAAGCAGCACGATCGAGATCGCGCCCGACAGTCCGATATCGCCCGAGAGGAAGCCCTGCGCGGCGAGGCCGACGCCGAGCGCCGTTCCGCCGTAGGCGACACAATCCATCAGCACGATGGAATTGAGCTGCATGCGCAGTATGCGCATCGTGGACTTTCTGAAAGTTTCCGCGAGACCGTTCATCTCTTCGTGCCGCCGTCCGTCCGCGCCGAAGATCTTCAGCGTCGTCATGCCGCGCAGACTCTCGAAGAAGAAATCGCCGAGTGAGGTGTAGGCTTTGAGCTGTTTTCGCATCATCCGCCTCGCCATCCGCATGATGAACAGAATGAGCAACGGGATCAGCGGCGTGCATACGAGCAGGACGACGGCGGCGGAAAGGCGCACGGGCGCGAGCAGGACGAACAGCGTCAGCGGCGCGATCGCGCTGTAAAAAAGCTGCGGCAGGTATTTGCCGAAATAATTTTCGATCTGATCGATGCCCTCGACCGCCACCTGCACGGCCTCCGCGCCCGAAGCGCCGTTTTCCCCGCCGCCGAGAGCGAGAAGCTTCCCGTAAAGTTCCGTGCGCAGCTTTTTCTTTGCGCCCGCGGATGCCTTGAAAGCGGCCTTGGACGCGAGAAGCTCACACAGGGCGCGCAGGAGCGCGGCGCCGGCGCAGAGTCCGAGGATGGGAAAGACGACGGGATTTCCGCCCGTAAGCGCGGCGGGTACGCGTGCGATAAGGTCGGAGAGCGCGAACACGACAAAGGCCCCGAGAAGGAGTCCGATCCAGCGCGCGAGTACATTCAAAAACACGTATCTGCGCGCGCCCGTCGCAAAGCCGAGCAACCTGACGGCCGTCGCGCCGCCTTTCTTTCGCTTCTCGCCCCCATCGGTTTCCCGGGTCTTTGCCGCGCCGTCGCCTTGGGCCTCGTCCGCGCGCAGGGTCTTTACGCGCAACAGGAAGTACCACCAGTGCCACGCGAGTACGACGCCGAGCAGTATCCGCGCGTGCGGGTAGGGGACGAAGTACATCGCGAGCGGCAGGAGTACGCTGACCGCAATGAGGATGGACGCCTTGGTTTTCACCGTCATGGATTTGCTCTTCACAAAATCGTCCAAATGGTTTTGATAAAGCCGCGTGCCGAGGAACCATCTGTGGAAGCGCGCGGAGCCTCGCGCGAAGCAGAAAGCCGTCAGGAGCAGAAAGGGCGTCGTGGGCAGCACGGGCAGCGCGACACCGACGAGTCCGAGTCCGAGGGATATAAAGCCCAAGGCGATGAACAACGGTTTGACGATCTTTTTCATGATAAGCTTTCCTTTCACACGGGCAACACCCATCTGATCCCGCTCTTCGCGTCCTCGCGCACATCGAGTTCTATGCCGTAGAGCAGACGTATCGAATCCGCGTTCACCGCCTCGCGGGGCGCGCCCCCGACGAGCGCTTTCCCGTCCCGAAGCCCGATTATCTCATCGGAATACAGGATCGCCTGATTGATATCGTGCAGCACCATGACGACGGTGACGCCGTGTCTTTCGTTCAGTTCGCGCAGGAGCCGCAGGATTTCTATCTGGTAGCGCACGTCGAGAAAGGTCGTCGGCTCGTCCAGAAACAGGATTTCCGTATCCTGCGCAAGCGCCATCGCGATAAAGGCCCTCTGCCTCTGTCCGCCCGAGAGCGTGCCGATGGGCGTGTCCGCGAGCGCGAGAAGCCCCGCCCGTTCCATGGCGTTTTCAACCGGCGCCGCGTTCTCCGCGCTCCCCGTACGGAACATGCTTCCGTGCGGCAGACGTCCGTAGGATACCAGTTTCCGCACGGTCAGATCGTCGGGCGCCGCGTTTTTTTGATGTACGATCGCCGCGCGCCGCGCAAAGTCGCGCCTCTTGATGCTCCGTATGTCCGTTCCGCCGAGCAGCACGGATCCGGCGGACGGCGTCAGGTCTTTTGCGAGAAGCCGAAGCAGCGTCGTCTTGCCGCAGGCGTTCGCGCCGAGCAGTGTCGTCACCTTTTTTGCCTTTATGCCGAGCGAAACGCCGCGCAGCACGGGAATGCCCTCCGTGTAGGAGAAGTGCAGGTCCCGCGTTTCCATCGCGCAGCCCGGGGCGTCGCCGCGCGCCCTATCCTTGCTTTCCAAAGCGCAGCCCTCCTTTCCGGAGTACGAAGATGAAGAAAGGTCCGCCGACGATATTCAGGATCGTGGCGGCGGGTATTTCGAGCGGCGCGAGGACGAGCCGCCCAAAGGTGTCCGCGAGCAGCAGGAGGAAGCCGCCGAGCAGGATGCAAAAGGGCGTGAGGACGCGGTGATCCGAGCCTATGAGCCGCCGCGCCGCGTGCGGGGCGAGCAGGGCGAGAAAGCCGATGACGCCGACGACGGCCGTCGCGCTTGAGGCGAGCAGTACGGCGGCGCCGGATATGAGAAAGCGCAACAGGTCCGCGCTGCGGCCGAGGCCGCGCACCGTCCCGTCGTCGAGCGCCATGAGGTTGCAGGCCCCGGACAAAAGCAGCGCGAGGACGAGTCCGACCGCCGTGTAGATCGCGAGCAATCGCACGTCGTCCCAGGACCGCTGCGTGAGTCCGCTGACGGAGAGCGATACGCCTGAGGCGTTCGTCGCGCCCGCTATCGCCGTCGTCAGCCCCGCGAACACCGCGCTCACCGCCACGCCCACGAGGATGATGCGCACGGGGTCGAGTCCGCCTTTCCACGCGAGCGCGTAAATCAGGAGGAAAGTCAAAAGTCCGCCCGCAAAGGCAAAGGCGGGTATCATGAAGAACAGCGCCGGGAAGAGGCCCGCGACGAGCGTCGCCGCGAAAGCCGCCCCGCCCGATATGCCGATAATGCCGGGGTCCGCGAGGGGGTTTTTCAGCGCCGCCTGCAGGAAGAGTCCCGAACAGGCGAGCGACGCGCCCGCGAGCAACGCAATCAGTATGCGCGGGAAGCGCAGGTCGTAAACGGCATCGACCCGCGCGTCGTAGGCGACGAACAGCCCGCTTGCAAGCTCGCGCCACGACAGGCTTATGCTGCCGGATTTCATCGCGAAGAGCGCGAGACCAAGCGCGGCCGCCGCGAGCGGCAGACACAGCCACACCCCCGCCGGTATCTTGTGTTTAGCGCTTATCATTGTGCATCCTTGTCATAATAGATTTCTTTCAGCGCGTCCATGGCCTCCGGCCAGCGAAAATTCGCGCTCATGGAGAACACCAGATAGTCGAGGTCGTACACGCGGCCCTCCTTGACGGCGCGGAAGTGCGACCAGATATCGTTCTCCGTGAACTCTTTCAGGAACATTTCCGCCACCTTGTCGGGCAGGGCGTGGGCCGTGCGCAGGATGATGTCGGGGTCGAGCAGCAGAAGCTCCTCCGTGTTCCACGACACAAAATCCTCGACCGGGTCCGTCACGACGTTCACGCCGCCGACCATCTCCGCGAGGTTGCCGACGTAGGAATTTTGCGTCGCTTCGACGTAGGCGCCGGGCAGACCCATCAGCACGAGTACGCGCGGCGCTTCGCCGCCGGCCTCTTGTCTTGCCGCCTCGATATCCGCCAGCACGGCCTTGTATTCCTCGGTCAGCGCGCGGGCCGCGTCCGCCCGCCCGTATTTCCCACCGAGTATTTCCGCGCTCTCGTAGAGTCCCGCGACGCTGCGCAGGTTCAGGAAAGTCGCGGGCAGGCCCGCGTTTTCGTAGCCCTCCGCAAGCATGTCGATCAGCGTGTCCGGTCCCACCACGTCGATGGGGTCTATGAGCCGGATGGCTTCGAGATCGGGTCCCATCGGCCCGCCGACACGGGCGGCTTCATCGTAGCGCGCGGGCAGGCCCTCGAGCGTGGGCACGCCCGCGAGCGGCAGTTCCAGCCTGTCGCAGATCTCGACCACGGCGCGCGAGGTTGCCACGATGCGCGGGTTTTCATCCGCGCCCGCTCCGTCCGCCGCGTTCTCGCCGGCGGCTTCGGGCGGCCGGTCTACGCAACCCGCGAGACCGCTCAGACAGAGACCGGCGGCAAAGAGCAGCGCGCATACGCGTATTCTTTTCGTTTTGTTTCTTTGGCAAAGCCCCTCGGTTGCCCGCGTCGTTTTGCTTGGAGCCTTGAACGGTGGCTTTTTAATCATTGCACTTCCTTTTCACTTTTCAAAAACCTTTCAAAAACCTCTTGCTTTTCTCGCCGCGATGCCTTAAAATGAGAAACAGAAAAGGACTGCCGCTTTGCAGATGGCGGTTGTCCCCGAATTTTGGTTGAAACCGCCTATCTTACGAAAGGCGGTTTCTGTTTTTATCCGCGTTTACTTAACAGTAAAGCGATCACTCCGATGAGCATGCGTACAAACGTGAACAATTCATCGTATGTAACATAATGCATCATGGGCGCCACCTCCTTTCCGTTAAAGGAAGTGGGACAATTCCGCCAAACGACAATCCTTTTCTGCTGTATAGCTTATCGCAACACAGCGGGATTGTCAATACAATATTTTATTATTTTTCTATTTTCTTCTTTTTAATGAAATTAGTGAAATCGCGACGCCGACGATGACGAGTATCGCGACGACGACCGCGGGAAGTACGGGAAAACCGCCGCCCGCTTCCGTCTCCGCACTCGCGCCGGCCTGCGCCGCCGCGTCCTCGTCCGCGTTCGTCGCCTCCGTGCCCGCGCCGCCCGCTTCCGCTTCCGCCGTACCCGCGCTTTCCGCCGCCGGGCCGTCCGCGACCGCCGCCGTTTCGGCGCCGGTCCTTTCGCCCTCCGCCGCGCCGTCCGTCTCAGAAGCCGCCGCCGCGCCGTCCGCGCCGGTCGTTTCCGCCTGCGCGGCGGTCTCTCCCTGTGCGTTCTCCGTCGCCGCGTTTTCTTCCGCTCCCGTGTCCGGCGGCGCCGGCGCCGCCGGGACGATCTCCGCCTCCGCCGGCGTCTTTGCGGGATCCGTCTGCGCCGTGTCCGTCTCTGCCGCGGGCGCGGGATCCGCCGCCTGCGTCGCCTTGGGCTTCACGCTCACGACAAAATCACCGCTGCCCGCCGTCAAATCGGACGAAAGATTCATATAGAATTTCACGTCGCGTCCCATGGGCGTCACGTAGGTCGAACAACCGATGTAACTGTTTACGGCCGGGACGGAGAAGCGGTAGTCCGCCGTATCCGCGCCCGCATCCTCGGCGACGATACGCGGCGACACGGCGGCGTAACTCGCGGTGTCGCCCGCTTTCTGCTGCACCGTAAACTTGATCGCGCCCATGTTGCTGACGAGTTGCACGCGCACCGTGACGTACAGCTTGCCGTCCTCTGCCTCCACGAGCGCCTTTTCGTAGATCACGCTGCGGCACATGCCCTCGCCTATGGCCGCGTTCTTGCTGCCCCCGTCGTCCGTCACGCCCGTGTCCGGATTCAGATAATAGGTGTTCGTCGCCGCGAGGTAAACCCCGTCATCGGTCGCGAAAGCCGTTCCAAAGAGCGGCGCCGCCGCGAGCAGGGCAAAGAGGAGGACCGCACAGAGCGCCGCCGCACGCGGCGCAAGCCGATTTTTCCGGGACGCGTATCCCCTCGCCGGCACAGCCTCGGCCGCCGTATGCGCCGCAGCGCCGCGTCGTTCGTTTTTTCCCATCGTCATTTTCTCACTTTCTCACTTTTCGGATTTTTTTGTTTCTCCGCCCGGTTTCGGTCCCATGCGGATAAAAGCGCCGCGCCCTGTCGTTTTCGATCGCCCGGAAGAGGTCCGATCCGAAAAATCCGTCGGCGGCGGGGCCGGCATGAGGCCGCATTTGCGCTTCGCGGGGCGGCGCATTTGGTTATTATGCGCTAACTATTCCTTAAAAAAACATTTTTGAAGCCATACCGCGCCAAAGGAGCAATACGACATCGCCCTCGCCCTCCGGCATTCCGCAGGACTTCGTGGCCCAAGCCTTAAAGCGCACCCGCCCGACGAGATCGCCGTTTTCCTCGCGGACTTCTATGGCGTTGCCCGGGATGAACCAGCGCTTTGCCGTTTTCCTCGCCTCCACCCAATCGTCGCCCAGCTTGTACCAAAAGCGCGCCAGAACGCCGCGCGCGGATTTGCCGGGACCGCTTTGGTGGGAAAAGGGTTTCGCCCGCAGTTCCAGAACGTACTTCCCGGACTCCGCGGACAGCTTGGCCGGCTTGAAGAAGCCCGCGTCCCCCATGGACTTGACGCGGCTGTCCGGACGGCAGACCTCGAAGTGTACGCTGTACAGCCCGTCCGGCAGGGAAAGGCTCGGGTTGCCGCCGCCCGCGGCGGCGGCGTTCACGGCGTCGTAGACGGCGCCGCGGTCGGCCGTCCTCTGCACGAAAGACGAGGGGAGCGGCCGGTCCAGAAGCAGCCGCATTGCAAGCCCCGCCGCTTCGATTCCGCCGCAACCGAAGTCCGCTTCGAGAAAGACGCGAATGTCATGCAGCCGCTTTGCGAGCGGCGCCGCGTATTTGCGTCCTTTTTCGGTCAGGGAGAACACGGAGCCCTCCTTTATCAGCAAGCCCTCGTCCGCAAAGGCGGCGATATGCGTGTACAGCGTCTGTCTGGATGCGCCTGTGTACTTCGCCGCCTCGCTCGCGGTGCGCTTTTCCCGCGGTCGTTCGTAGAGAAAGCAGAGAAGATACCCGTAGTATTTTTTCCGGTTCACATAAAAACCTCGGCCTGTCGTTTGGAAGCCGGATCGCGGAATCGCGCGGCGACGGCATCCGGCGTAACTACGTCCATATTACCATTGCTTTTCCTGTTCGGTCAACAGATAAAAAGCATTTTTGGGGGGCAAAAGCAGTTTTTTTTTATTTTTTTGACGGATTTTGTCAAGTATTTGACATCATTTTGCGCGGGCGGACAGGGGAGGGGGCAGGTATGCGATCGTTGAAAATTCAGTCTTTTTCCGTCGTTTCATCAAAGGAATATTTTCCTGATATTGGGCATCGGCGCTTCCCTGCATAAATGAAGAAAGAAGCGCCCGTAGGGACGCGCGAAACATCGCCACATTCCTCTAAATGCTAAATTTTCAAATATTCCCCGAACACATTCAATGTATGGAATATAATAACTATAATAGATAAAAATCCTAAATGCGTGCCCCGCGGCGTTTTCTTGTTTCTTCGGCTTGAAAAATGCGGCGCGCGGCGTTATACTGATCGTATACGAAATTTGGCTCCGTCAAATTTGAAGCGCGGGAAGCACCCAAATTGTTGGAGCGCCGGTCCCGGCCTTTCGGCGGGGGATTGGGCGGCGTCGTTTATTGGTTTAAAGGAGGCGGATATGGCGAACAAACAACGCGCGGCGGATACGCATTATCTGGAGTTGTTGGCAAAGGAATTTCCGAACATACGAAAGGCCACGACGGAGATCGTGAACCTGAACGCCATCCTGAGTCTGCCCAAGGGAACGGAATATTTCCTGAGCGACCTGCACGGCGAACACGAGGCGTTCATTCACATGGTGCAGAGCGCCTCCGGCGTGATCCACGCAAAGATAGAGGAAATCTTCGGCAAAACGCTTTCCGAGACCGAGCGCCGCGCCTTAGCCTCCCTCGTATACAACGCGCGCGCGGAGACGGCCCGCAGAAAGAAAACGGAAGCCGACTTCGACGAGTGGTGCCGGGTCAGTATCTACCGCCTCATCGAGGTGTGCAAGTCCGTTTCCACGAAATACACGCGTTCCAAGGTCAGAAAGCGGATGCCGGCGACCTCCGCGTACATTATGGACGAACTTCTGAACGCGGACGACGAGGCCAATCGCGCGCATTATTACAGGGAAATCATCAATTCGCTGCTGCGCTGTCGCATCGCCGAGGATTTCATCGCGGAGATGACGCAGACGATCAGCCGCTTGGCCGTGGACAGGCTTCACATCATAGGGGATGTGTTCGACCGGGGACCGCACCCGGATCTGATCATGGATTATCTGGTCGAATTTCATGATGTGGATTTCCAATGGGGCAACCACGACATCGTGTGGATGGGCGCCGCCGCCGGGAATCTCGCCTGTATCGCGAACGTGATCCGCCTGAACAACAGCTACAACAATTTCGATATGCTGGAGATCGGCTACGGCATCAATCTGCGCCCCCTCTCCGCTTTCGCGCTCAGCGTCTACGGCGACGATCCCTGCATTCCTTTCAAGCCGCACATCCTGGACGAAAACGAATACGATCCCATCGAGCCGGCGCTCGCGGCCAAGATGAACAAGGCGATCTCCGTCATACAGTTCAAGCTGGAGGGGCAGTTGATCAAGGCGCATCCGGAGTATGAGATGGAGGAGCGTTTGCTGCTCGACAAGACGGATTGCGCGGCGGGGACCGTGCGCATAGGCGACAAGATCTTTCCGTTGCGGGACAAGCGGTTTCCCACCCTCGATCCCGCCTCGCCCTACACGCTCACGGCGGGGGAGAAGGAACTGATGAACACGTTGCGGGTCTCTTTCCTGAAGAGCGAAAAGCTGCAGCGGCACATCCGCTTCCTGTTCAGCCACGGCGCCATGTACAAGATCGTCAACGGCAACCTCCTCTACCACGGCTGCATTCCGATGACCGCTTCCGGCGCGTTCGAGCAGTGCGCCTTTGAGGGCCGGCTTCTGTCGGGGCGGGCCTACATGGATTATCTGGACGCGCGCGTGCGGCGCTCTTTCTTTACGCGCGACGACGGGGGCGACATCATGTGGTATCTGTGGAACGGCAGCAAGTCGCCGCTGTTCGGCAAGGCGCGCATGACCACCTTTGAACGCCTGTTCGTGGAGGACAAAGCGACGCACAAGGAGAACAGTTCCCCGTATTACAAGCTGATCAACGACAGGGCCGTATGCGAGAACATCCTGCGCGAATTCGGACTCTCGCCCGAGAACTCGCACATCCTGAACGGTCACGTGCCGGTCAAGATCAAGGACGGCGAAAGCCCCGTCAAGGGCGACGGTCTGCTTTTCTTCATCGACGGCGGCATTTCCAAGGCCTATCAGAAGCAGACGGGCATCGCCGGCTACACCTTCATATTCAACTCGCGCTTCATGGCGCTGTCGGAACACGAGCCCTATTCGCCGCTCGAGGAGGACGGCACGCAGGTCTTTACGTCCCCCGTCATTCGGATCGTGGAACAACTGAAACGGCGCATGACGGTGAAAGACACGGATATCGGCTCGGAACTGGAGGAGCAGATCGACGAACTGGAAGCCTTGGTGGCGGCGTTCAGGGAGGGGACGATCAAGGAGAAGTTTTGAACGACGCCGCCCAATCCCCCGGCGGCTATGTTCTGCGGGGCGGCGGGGACGGTAAACTCCTAACCCGCTAAAGCGGGGGAGTTGTCGAGTGGCTCCTTCCAACCGTTTGCAAAAGGCGCAAACGGGGATA
>JAITKU010000013.1 GCA_031278255.1 Eubacteriales Family XIII. Incertae Sedis bacterium
CGGATATCATAAACGACTCCGCTTCGCTCCGCATTTATGATACAATAACCGCAAGGGACGCGGTTATTGCTGTTTGGATTGCCGCGCGATTTTTTCGCCGGGGGCGAAAACGCGCATGGCGGATATCATAAACGACTCCGCTTCGCTCCGCATTTATGATATAATAATCACAAGGAACACGTTATCGCGTTTTGGGTTGCCGCGCGTTTTCGCCGCCCCGCAGAACATAGCCGGCGGGGGATTGGGCGGCGTCGTTCACCGCGCTTTGCGTTCGTTGCGGAATACAGAATTAAGAGCATGTTTATTGCAGATTGAGACAAAAAATGAAAAGGAAGTGCCTGCATGACAATTCGCGCAAAGGTCATTCTGATTATTATATCCATCGTAATGTTGATTACCCTTTCCAGCACGGCGATCAGCATGTACTACAGCCGGGTCCATCTCATGGAAACCATAGAGGGAGATATGGGGATAATCGGCGAGATCGCGGTCAAATTGGTCTCCGGCGATCTGCGCCTCTTGAAAGCGGAGGCGAACGCCGCCGCGAGCGCGGTTTTGTCCGCCGCCTTGGCGGACGCCGAAGCCGGCGCGGAGGAGGGCACCCTGTGGCGCACGCTGAAAGAACAGGCCCTTGAAAAGAAATACCTTTCTTTGGCGGTTTTGGATTCAAAGGGCCTCGTCGCCGCCTACGGCGCGAGCGCGCCGACGGCCGCGTATGCCGACAGCGCTTACGCGCAGCGCGCCTTTATCGGCGAACGGGTGATCACCACGACCGAAAAAGACGCTTCCGGGCGTCTCATCATGCGGATTTGCGTTCCGATGGGTTCGCGCATCTTGGTCGCGTCCCTGTCCGGCGCCTATCTGAGCAAACTGGCGTCCGAATCCCGGATATGGGAATCGGGCCATATTTTTATCGTGGACCGGACCGGCAATATCATCTCCGATTACAGCCTTGAAGCGGTCGAGACGCAGTACAACCCCATTCGCGCCGCCGCGCTCCCCGGCGCGAGCGCGGACGAGAAAGCGGCCGGCCGTTTTTTCAGCGAGATTATCAAGGGAAAGGCGGGCTCCGGCATATATCGCCGCGAAGGCGAGCCACGCGTCTGCGTATACATTCCGATCCCCGGATCGGACGGGTGGATGTTGGGCGTCGCCGCTTTGATCGATGAAAGCCCCACCGCGCGGATCAACTACACCCTCGGGCTTTCGGCGGCCATATTCCTGAGCCTGGGCGCGGTGGCCGCGGTGTACGCGTCAAACAGTATCGCGGAGCCTTTCCGAAAGATCAAGGAACAAAACCTGCGCCTGTCCGAATTGAAAGAGGCGGCCGAAAGCGCGAACCGCGCCAAGAGCGAATTCCTTTCCAACATGAGCCACGAAATGCGCACGCCGATGAACGCCATCATCGGCATGACGGCGATCGCAAAGGGTTCCTCCGACGCGGAGCGAAAGGATTACTGCTTGGGCAAGATAGAGGACGCTTCCACACATCTGCTCGGCGTCATCAACGATATCCTGGATATGTCGAAGATAGAGGCGAACAAGTTGGAACTGTCCGCCGCGAAATTCGACTTTGAAAAGATGTTGCGGAAAGCGGTGAGCGTGATCAATTTTCGCGTGGAGGAGAAAAAACAGGATTTCACCGTGCGTATCGACAAGAACATCCCGCGCTTCCTGATCGGGGACGACCAGAGATTGACCCAAGTGATCACAAACCTGCTCTCAAACGCGGTGAAATTCACGCCCGAGCAGGGCCTTATTCGCTTGGAAACGCAGCTTTTGGAGGAAGAAAACGACCTGTGTACCCTGTGCATAACGGTGAGCGACACGGGGATAGGGATCAGCGAGGAACAGCAGGCGCGCCTGTTTACCTCGTTCGGACAGGCGGACAGCGGCATATCGCGCAAATTCGGCGGAACGGGATTGGGCCTTGCGATCTCGAAGCGTATCGTGGAATTGATGGGCGGACGGATATGGATAGAGTCCGAACCCGGGAAAGGTTCCTCTTTCATCTTCACCGTGCAGACAAAGCGGGGCGAGGATGAGACCGGAGACGCGGAGCGGCCCGCGTTCGGCCGGAAGCCCGCGCGCGTGCTGGCGGTGGACGATATGCCGGAGATACGGGCGTATTTTGAAGAGATTGTCCGCAGCTTCGGTATCGCGTGCGACACCGCCGCAGACGGCTTTGAGGCCCTGGAAATGATGGAAAAACGGGACCCTTACGATATGTATTTTGTGGATTTGCGAATGCCCGTCATGCGCGGCACGGAACTCGCCCGCCGGATCAAGGAACGCGGCGACGGTGTCCCCGTGATCCTCATGTCCGCCGTGGATCGAAGTACGATAGAGGAGGAGGCGACGGCCTCCGGCGTTGACAAGTTTTTGCCCAAGCCGATTTTCCCCTCCGCCGTGGCCGACTGCATCAACGAATGCTTCGGCGTGCGCGCTTCGGTCGGCCTGCCCGTGGCGAAGAAAGAAGAGATCGGTTGTTTCGCCGGGCGGCGTATCCTCCTCGCGGAGGATGTGGAGGTCAACAGGGAGATCGTGCTGGCGCTGCTCACGCCGACGCTGCTCGCGATAGACTGCGCGGAAAACGGCGCGGAAGCGGTGCAGTGCTTCAGCGCCGCGCCCGAACGCTATGACATGATCTTTATGGACGTGCAGATGCCCAAGATGGACGGCTATGAGGCCACGCGCTGCATTCGCGCCCTCGACACGCCGCAGGCGAGGGAGGTGCCCATCGTCGCCATGACAGCCAACGTGTTCCGTGAGGATATCGAGCGCTGTCTCGCGGCGGGCATGAACGATCATGTGGGCAAACCGCTCGATCCGGAGGCAGTCTTGCAAAAATTGCACAAATATCTGTCCGCGGAGGCGTGACGGGCCTGTGCCGCCGCCCGCCGCGGGCGGTATCGGTCCGCGCTTTTGCCGCGTGTTGACAGGTGAAGAATATACCGGGGGTAGGGAGGAAGAGATGCACAAGATTTTATCGGTTTTGTTGGGATTGAGTCTGATCGCCGCCGCGCTTGCCGCCTGTTCGGGCGGCGGGCGGGACGCCGCGCCCGGCGGCGATTCGGCCGCGACGAACGCGGACGACGGAATAATGCGAATCTATTTCATTCCCAAAAATCTGGGCAATCCGTATTTTCAGGCGCTGAGCGCGGGCTTCTACGACGCGATTTCCGAGCTGGGCGAGGACAAGTTCGATTATATCTACACGGGTCCGAAAACGGCCGAGGCGACCTCCCAGACGGATTACGTGCGGGAAGCCGTGCAAAACGGGGCGGACGCCATCTTCATCGCGGCGAATTCCAACGACGCGCTGAATGAGGTCTTTGACGAGGCGCGCGCGGCCGGCGTTCGCGTCTATACAATCAATCAGGATATCCGAGGCGGCGAGGCGCACCGGGACGCCGCGATTTTGCCCGTCGATTTAGACGCGGTCGGCGCTGCGCTGATAGAACTTCTGGCGCAGCAGATCGATTACGAGGGGCAATTTGCCATTCTGTCCGCCACGACGGACGCCCCGGACCAGACGCTTTGGGTCGAGTCCATAAAAGCGGAGCTTGCGAACAATCCCGCGTATGAGCGGATGGAACTGGCGGCGGTGGTTTACGGCGACGATCAAACGGAGAAATCCGCCATGGAGGCGGAGGCGCTCCTGTCCGCGTATCCCGATCTGAAAGGTGTGATCGCGCCCACGGCCGTCGGGCTTCCGGCGGTTTGCGAGGTTGTGCGGTCCGCGGGTCTCGCGGGCAAGGTCAAGGTCACGGGACTCGGCCTCCCCTCCGAGATGGCCGCGTTCGTGAAAGCGGGCGTCTGCGAAAGTTTTCAACTGTGGAATCCCCTCTACGAGGGCTATATCGGCGTGTACATGGTCTGGGCGGAGGAAAACGAGGGATTTTTGCCTGAGCCCGGCGCTTCGTTCTCGGCCGGCAAGCTGGGGAAATATACGATCCCGCCGAGCGGCCGGATTCTGACGCTCGAAGCGCCGATGCTCTACGACGCCTCCAATGTAGATGTGTACGCCGTTTTGTTTTGATGTCGCCGCGCGAAACGCCATGGACAGGGTGATACTGCATTGCGATATGAACGCGTTCTACGCCTCCGTGGAACTGCTTTCCAGGCCGGAATTGGCCGGGCGTCCGGTGGCCGTCTGCGGCGATCCCGCCTGCAGACACGGTATTGTCCTGGCGAAGAATGAGCGGGCCAAGGCTTTCGGCGTAGCCACCGCGGAAACGATATGGAGCGCCCGCGCGAAATGTCCGGAGCTTGTCCTCTTGCGGGCACATCACGAGAAATATCGCGCGTACAGCGGCATGGTCAACGAGATTTACAATCGATTTACGGATATGGCGGAACCTTTCAGTATCGACGAATCTTGGCTCGACGTGACCGGCAGCGGCTTGCTCTTCGGCGACGGACGCGCGATCGGCGATCGCATTCGCGAAACCGTCCGCAGGGAACTCGGGCTGACGCTGTCCGTCGGCGTATCGTTCAACAAGGTATTCGCGAAGATGGGTTCCGATTACAAAAAACCGGATGCCACCACGGTGATCGATCGCGGGAACTATCGGGAATTGCTGTGGCCTTTGCCCGTCGGCGCGCTCTTTTTCGTGGGCGGGGCCACGGCCGCGAAATTGGCGGGCAAGGGCGTGCGGACGATAGGCCGCCTGGCCTCCTGCGACAGGAATACGCTCGTTTCGTGGATCGGCAAGCAGGGCGCCATGCTGCACGATTACGCAAACGGCGCGGATGAAAGCCCCGTGCGCTTCGCCGCGGAACGCCGCCGTATCAAGTCCGTCGGCAACGGGATCACGTTCAAGCGCGATCTTCGGAGCGAGGATGAGATCCGCACGGGCGTGACGGCCCTGTCCGACACCGTGGCCGGCCGCCTGCGCAAGTACGGGCTTAAATGCCGCTCCGTGAAGGTGGACATCAAGGACCCGTATTTCAAGACCGTATCGCGCCAAAAACAACTCGCTGTCGCCACCGACGCGACGGATGAGATCATCGAGGCCGCCATGGATTTGATCAAGCGCGCTTGGGGACGCGACGAGCCGATACGCCTGATCACGGTCACGGGCGGCAACCTGCAAGGGGGCGACGAAAACGAGCAGCTCAGTTTCCTCGGCGCGGACGGCCTGACGCCGGATACGGCGGGCGCGGGCAGGGCGCGCAGCGCGCGTATCGATAGGGCGATGGACAGCATTCGCCGCAAATACGGCGACGGCGCCATCACATTCGGCAGCATACTGCACAACGATATCGGCATTGAACTCGACGAGCGGATCGACGAAGCGCCGGGCAAATGAGATAAGGAGGGGCGATTATGCGAATACCCATATTTGTTTCGGGACTCATTCCCATAGCGGCGGGCATTTTTTTTCTGGTCAACGAGGGGCAGACCTTTCCCGCGCTGGCTTTCATCGCGGGCGTCGCCCTGCTGGCTTTCGGCTTGATCGGGATGTTCGCGTACTTCCTTTCGCGCCGCGGACTCGGCGTGCCGGGATGGGTCTTGGCGGACAGCCTGACGGCCTTGGCCCTCTCCGCCGTAACGCTGCAAAACCGCGTGACGGACGACGGTCTCGCGCCGGCGGTCTTTGGCGTCTGGCTGACGGCCTCCGCCGCTCTGCGTATCGCCGGGGCCGTGGATATGTCGCGCGAAACGGCGGGGTTTCGGCGCGCGCTCTTTGTTTTGGGACTCATGGGCGGCGCGATGGGACTCTACGCCTTTTTCCGGCCCTTTCTGCCGGAACTCGGCATGACGGGAATTCTGGGCGGAATCTTCATATCGCAGGGCGTTTTCGCCATCGCCCTCGGTGCGGGCCTCAGCCGCAAGCAGAGCGTTGCGCCGTCCGGCGGACGCGACGCGAAAACAGGCCGCAAGGCGAAGCGCGCCGCAGAAAAAACTCCGCTTGGCGATTGACAGAAAAAGCGATGTGTAATAATATAGAAGTATGAAAGAGGATGGTTTGCAAGAAGGGCGCGCGGCCCCGAATTTCGATGCCAAGGCGAGAGTAATTTCCATTGTGGTTTTGTCGGTCATGCTCATAACCATATGGTATATGCTCACGATCGTTCTGTTGACCTTTATCATAGGCTTTGTGTTTTTTCGCCTTTTGCGCTTCATCAACAGACGCGGCGGCCGCATTTTCGCCGAAAAGATTCCCGATGGGCTGATCCTGCTCGCGCTGTACCTGCTCTTCATCGCCATGCTGACGATGGTGAGCATTCGCTTTGCGCCCATACTGGCGTCGCAGATTACGGCCATCGCGGAGATATTCCGCGATTTTGATGTGGAGAATTTTGGGAAGTCCCTGGACCCGCGCCTGATCGAGGTGCTTTCCCATCTGGATATCGAGTCCTACATAAGCGAGGCCGGGAATTTGATCCTCACGTGGGTCACGTGGTTCGGCGGTTTCAGCGTCAATTTTGTCCTCGCCCTGCTCCTGAGTTTTCTGCTCCTGCTCGAAAAGGACAAGCTGCAAAAATTCGGAAACACCTTGGAGAACAGTCGTATTTCCTTTCTCTACGCCTATTTTCTGAACTTTGGAAGCAACTTCGTGAAGTCTTTCGCGAAAGTTATGGACGTGCAGGTGATGATCGCGTTCATCAATTGCGTTCTGTCCACGATAGCCCTGAGTATCATGGGCTTTCCGCAGGTACTCGGACTCGGTATCATGATCTTTACGCTTGGGCTTATACCGGTCGCGGGCGTGATCATGTCGCTGATTCCCCTCTCCGTCGTGGCGTTCAACATCGGCGGCTTTACAAAGGTGCTGGCCGTACTCATCATGATCGTCGTCATACACGCCATCGAAGCCTACGTCTTGAATCCCAGACTCATGTCGAGCAAGACGGCCCTGCCCATGAGCTTGGTGTTCATCATCTTGCTTGTGGCGGAACATTACATGAACGTATGGGGTCTGCTGATCGGCGTGCCGCTGTTCATATTTCTGCTGAACATCTTTGAAGTGGACTACACAAAGGCTTTCAAACCCGAACACTCGTTTTTTGAGGCGCTTCGCCGCAAAGCCGCAGAGCGGAAAGCCGGGAAGAAGCGGGAAAGCTAGCCGCCTCGTCCTTACGCCCTCCGCGCGTCAGGCCCCGTCCGTCTGCACGGGAAATCATTTTCGCCGAAAATGACAAGGCGGGGTTTTTTCAAACCCCGTCTCGCCATTTGGATGGAATCGTGTGTGTTTATAGGATGTCGGACCGGAAATAAAGGAGGAAGAATTTGCTTTGTTTCGCAAATAAAGTCCGACAATTTACGCTTGTGTTCTCTTATGCTCTTATCATACACGGCGATTGTGTTGATTGTGTGGAGAAAAAATGAATATATAGGAAAAACGCGCAAAAACGCGCTTGGGACGCAAAATCACGGGAAAAAGAATGCGGAAAGAGGGAATCGCATGGAGGCAACGACGGTAATCATCATTTTGGTCATCGCTATAGTGTTGACGAATCTATTGGACAGTATCTTTGAAAGTCTGCCGTTGCCCTTGATTCAGCTCGCCGTCGGCTTTTTTCTCGGACTGTTTTCCGAGAATATGCTTGAACTCGAACCGGAGATATTCATGGCGCTCGTGATCGCGCCCCTGCTGTTTCGGGAGAGCGAGGAGGCGGATCTGTTCTCGCTTTGGCGCTTCAAGAAGCAGGTGTTCTTCATGGCCTTTCTGCTGGTGTTCATCACGGTGGTGGGTATCGGCTTCACGGTGAACCTGCTGATCCCGGACCTGCCGCTCGCCGCCTGCTTCGCGCTCGGCGCCGTACTCGGCCCCACGGACTATGTAGCGGTCGCCTCCCTGTCCTCCAAGGTCAAACTTCCGGATGTGCTGGTCACTGTACTCAAGGGCGAGGCGCTGATCAACGACGCGTCCGGACTCATTTCCCTGCAATTCGCCGTGGCGGCCCTGCTGACGGGGACTTTCTCCCTCCTGCGGGCTTCCGGCGAACTCGTCATACTCTGCGTCGGCGGTTTCCTCGTCGGCCACGCCGTCATCATCCTGAAGCGTCTGCTCACGGAAACGCTGCGCCGGATGAGGATTCATCACTTGGACACCTATGTGCTGATCGAATTGTTGTTGCCCTTTCTGAGCTATGTCGCGGCGGAGTTCTTCGGTTTTTCGGGCATACTGGCCGCCGTGACCGCGGGCACGCTGCAGGCTCTGGACTTCAAAAAGACGGGACTGTTCGATGCCGAGGTCGGAAACACCGAAAAGACGATGTGGGATATGGTCAGCTTCATACTGAACGCGCTCGTTTTTTTAATGCTCGGAATGCAGATGCCGGCGGCCCTCCTGCACGTGTGGGAAAACCCGGCGTACGACAAAGCCTTTGTGGTCGCGGTCACGATTGTGACGACGCTCATCCTGTACGTCGTTCGCTTCCTGAGCCTGTCTTTCTTCCCGAGGGAGATCATAGGGAAAGGCGTCCGGGAGAGGCTCAGGAATACGCTGATCCTGACGCTGGCCGGCGTCAAGGGCGTCGTGGCCATCGCCGCCGCCATCTCTCTTCCGGCTTTTTTCGCGCAAAAACCCCTCTTGATGTTCATATCGGCCGGGACCATCACGCTGACCCTCGTGCTGGCGCTGTTTCTGCTGCCCTTTGTGACGACGGAATCTTTGGAGGAAAAAAAAGAGGCGAACCGCGCGCAGATCGATCTCCTGCGCGATGTCGTGCGCCAGTTGCGCAAGAAAGAGGGGGCGCATCTCGGCGCCGTGATCGTGAGTTATCAGAAGCGCATAAAGGAGCTTGAACACGCGTCCTACGAGAAAGACGAGCGCAAGCAGATGAAGTCCCTGCGCGCGTACGCGGGGGCGGTGGAGCAGACCGCCTTGGCGGAGCGCCTGGACAGGAACGAGATCAGCGGCAGGGTCCACAGGGATTACGTGGAGATATTGTCCATGATACGGCGCGCGGAGGTCGCAGGCATACTGAGCTATACCATCGCGGGTCTGCGGCAGCATTTGAAGTATCTCCTGCGACCGGACAAGGAGGGCCGCCTGTCCGAATTGTCCGCGAACGAATACAGGCAAAAATTGCGCAATCTGTTTTGGGATCTCACGGACCTGATCGTGAAATCCTTTGAGGATGTGCGCGATCGCTACTCAGACAAGCTGATCGCCCTGTTCATCGAGGAACGGGTCAACATGATGGGGCACCTGATAGACGACGCCTACGCCGGCACCCTGCGGGCGCGGCTGCACGAGGAATATGTGGACGAACTCCTGATCGGATACGAGACGGAGCGGGAGACGATCTGGGACTTTCTGGACGAGGGCAAATTGACCTTGGCGCAGGCCAACGAGCTGCGCGCCAATGTGAACAAGCTGGAATCCTACACCCTGGCGGACGATCAAAACGACGTTATGCTGAAGCTTTTATCCATCGTGGAGCGGCAGCGCGCGGAACGCCGCATGGCGGGCAAGGCCAAGAAGAAAGGGAAAGCGCAAAAGGCGAAGCGCAAACATCACGTTTGATCGCCGGCGTCGCGGCGGAACGCGCCGCGTTCCGTGACCACGACACACGCGCGCGCGTCATGCGGGAGCGGCGATATCCCGCCGTCCTCGCAGATGCTCGCCTCGCGGCATACGACGGCGACGCAGGCTTTCGCGAGGGGCAGATATTTGTCGTAATATCCGCCGCCGTAGCCGATCCTGTTGCCCTTTCGATCACAGCAGAGGCAGGGAACGACGATGAGGGATATCTCGTCCGCGGGGACCTTGGGGCAGGAGGGCTTGGGTTCGAGCAGACCGAAGCGCGCGGGCGTGAGGTCCGCCGCGCCGGTGATTCGCCGCGCCTCCATAAGGCCGCCGCGCAG
Source organism: Eubacteriales Family XIII. Incertae Sedis bacterium (assembly GCA_031278255.1). Taxonomy (GTDB): domain Bacteria; phylum Bacillota; class Clostridia; order Peptostreptococcales; family Anaerovoracaceae; genus JAITLA01. The sequence goes on from JAITKU010000013.1 coordinate 9,827, forward strand.
CAACGCGGGCGCGCAGACGCGTTTCCCCTCCGTGAGGGCTTTCTGTATGAAAGGCAGGGTGTCCACCTCGCTTCCCACGCCTATATAGCAGAATATCGTGTCCGCCCGGTCGTATTCGGACAGACGGAGCAGCGTTTCGCAGATTGCAAGGTCCGCCGCCGCGCGGTATTCCGCGGGCAGGGCGTCCCTGCGTTCCCGCATCAGCTTTCGCAGCGCGTTTCTTTCCATAACGGGCGTTTCTTCCTTTCTCCTGATGGTTCCGCTACGGTATATTGTACACGTTTTGCGGGCGGATTGGAAGCCCGAGACCGCCGGAAAAGTCGAAAACATGCGGGACGGCGGAGATGATGATTTTTACCCTACGGCGTCCCCGTGGCACCGCGCCGGGGTTTACGGCTCAAAGGTTCAATCAGCAGTTATCATGACCGGGCGCGTTTTGCGAAAAGTTTGAAATCCGGCACCGTAAGTGGTATACTGATGTTGTGCCTGTGTCTCGCGCGCCGTGATCGTTCGCCGGCGGCGGGGGCGCCGGCGGTGCTTCGCGCAATTTTCCGCGCGCCCCCTTGCCCGGTTGCGACGGGCGCGAAACAGAAAGGACCTCGTGCATGACCATCTCGATGGTAGATTTTCTGAGTCAATTGTCGAACCCCGTTTTTTTCGTTACGACTGCGCTCACATTGGCTGTAATTCTGGTAAACGGCTGGACCGACGCCCCGAACGCCATCGCAACCTGCGTGTCCACGCGGTCGATGGACGTTCGCAAGGCGATATGGATGGCGGCCGTTTTTAATTTTTTCGGCGTACTGCTCATGACGGCCCTGAACGCCACCGTCGCCCATACGATCTACCACATGGTCGATTTCGGCGGCGATACGCGCGTCGCGCTTGCGGCCCTGTGCGCCGCAATGCTCGCGATCGTCCTGTGGGCGACGGCGGCTTGGCGCTTTGGGATACCCACGAGCGAGAGCCACGCGCTGATCGCGGGACTCTCCGGCGCGGCGATCGCCTTGCAGGGCGGCTTCTCCGGTATCAACGCCTCCGAATGGATCAAGGTGATCTACGGACTCGTCCTTTCCACGGCCCTCGGTTTCGCCGCGGGCTATGCCGCCGTGAGGGGCATAGAACTCCTGTTCTGCGGGCTTGATCGCGCCTATGCCCGGCTCTTGTTCAAACACGCGCAGGTGGCGGCCGCGGCCGGCATGGCCTTTATGCACGGCGCGCAGGACGGGCAGAAGTTCATGGGCGTATTCCTGCTCGGGCTGTTTCTTTCGGGCGGGCAAAGCGGCACAGACCTCTTTGTCATCCCCGTTTGGCTCATGGTGCTATGCTCCTTGGTCATGGCGCTCGGGACCTCTGTCGGCGGATATCGTATCATCAAGTCGGTCGGCATGGATATGGTCAAGCTGGAGAAGCACCAAGGCTTCGCCGCCGATCTCGCCGCCGCGCTCTGTCTGCTGCTCGCGTCGATTTGGGGCTTGCCCGTCAGCACCACGCACACAAAGACCACGGCCATCATGGGTGTCGGGGCGGCGCGCAGATTGTCCTGCGTCAATTGGAGGATCGTCGGCGAGATGATCCTGACCTGGGTGCTGACCTTTCCGGGCTGCGGCCTGATCGGATATCTGATGGCCCGATTGTTCATACATATGGTTTAGGAGGTTTTTAGATTGTCCAAGGAAGATAAATACTACGAAGCTTTTGTCGAAATGGTGGGCTATTCCTGCGAGGCGGCGCAGCTGCTGAAAAGAATACTGTACGAGTTTGATCCGAACGAACTGGCGGAACAGATGCGGAATATGCACGAGATAGAGCATTCCGGCGATATCGCGCGGCACGTCATGACGAAGAAGCTGGCCAAGGAATTCATCACGCCCATCGAGCGCGAGGACATCATGGCCATGGCCGAGGCCATAGACAATGTTACGGACAAGATCGAGGACGTGTTGATGCGAATCTACATCTTCAACATCCCCGAGATCCGCGAGGAGGCCAAGAAGATCACGGATGTCATCGTGCGGTCCTGCGAGACCCTGCGCGCGGCCCTTTCGGAGTTTCACAACTTCCGAAAGTCCAAAACCCTCCATGAGAAGATCATATTGGTAAACCAATTGGAGGAAGAGGCCGACAGTATCTATACGACGGGCGTGCGCACCCTGTACCGGGAGAAAGGGGACCCCATGCTCGTGCAGGCTTGGTACGAAACGTTTCAGTTCCTGGAGGATTGCTGCGACGCTTGCGAGGACGTAGCCGATGTCATTGAAAGCGTCATGCTGAAAAACGCGTAGGAGGGGCGGCAATGCTTGTGGTCGCGGCGACGCAAAACGCGCATAAGATCAAGGAATTGGCCGAAATCACGAAGGATTTCGGCATGGAACTGATCTCCCGATCGGAGGCGGGCGCGGCCGACTTCGATATCGAGGAGGACGGCGCCACTTTCGAGGAAAATTCGCTGAAGAAAGCGCGGGCCGTCATGGAATGTTGCGGCATGGCGGCGATCGCCGACGATTCGGGACTCGTGACGGATGCCCTCGGCGGCGCGCCCGGCGTCCTGTCCGCGCGCTTCGCGGGGGTGCTTGGGGAGGGCGCCGACGCGGCGAACAACAAAAAGCTGCTCGCGCTCTTGGCAAAGACGCCCGATGCGGAGAGGACGGGCCGCTTCGTCTCCGTCGTGACCGCAGTCTTTCCGGACGGCCGGGTGATCGCGGCGCGGGGGGAATGCGAGGGCCGCATAGGCCGGACGGAGAGGGGTGACGGCGGTTTCGGCTACGATCCCCTGTTCACGCCTCTCGGTTATGAAAAAACCTTTGCCGAACTTCCCGCCGCGGAAAAGAACAAAATCAGCCATAGGGCAAAGGCGCTCGCCGCCTTGCGGGAACGCTTGTCCGACAGTGTTTGAGCCGCGGTCTACCTGTCCGGGCGGATCACCCGTACGGATATGATCCCGTCGTTCTCTTTCAGGATGCGCTTCAGTTCCGCCTCCTCGACGTGGGAATCGATGTCCACGAGCGTATAGGCGTAATCCTCCTTGCTGCGATTCAGCAGATCGCAGATGTTGATGTTTTTTTCGCCGAGCGTGCCCGTGATCCAGCGGAGCATGGAGGGGATGTTCTTGTTCAGTATGCAGACGCGCGCCAAGGCTGTGGGCGCGCCCATGTTGCATTTGGGGTAATTCACGGAATGGCTGATGTTGCCGTTTTCGATGTAATCCGTGATCTCATCGACCGCCATGATGGCGCAGTTGTCCTCCGATTCCTTTGTGGAGGCGCCGAGATGGGGTATGGCCACGACGTTTTCGACGCCGACAAAGCGTTCGGTCGGAAAATCCGTCACATAGGTTCTGACCTTGCCCGCGCCGACGGCGCGAAGCACGTCCGCGTCTTTCACGATCTTATCCCTTGAAAAATTCAGCAGCACGACGCCCTGTTTCATGGCCGCAAAGCTCTTCTCGTCGAACATGCCGGTGGTGTTTTCCATGAAAGGCACGTGGATGGTGATGTAGTCGGACTGCTTCAGCACATCGCCTATATCGTCGCAGAGCGCGACGGAAGCGCAGAGTTCGTGCGCGCTTTTGACGGTGATGTAGGGATCGTGGCCGACGACGCGCATACCGAGAAGCGCCGCCGCGTTCGCGACGAGTACGCCCACGGCGCCGAGTCCGATCACGCCGAGCGTCTTTCCCTTGATCTCCTCACCCGCGAATTTGGATTTGTTTTTCTCCACGGCCTTGGAGATGTCCTCGCGCAGGGTCTTGGTCCAAGCGATCGCGCTCGACAGGTTCCGCGCGCTCATGAGTATGCCGGTCAGGACGAGTTCTTTGACGGCGTTGGCGTTGGCGCCCGGGGTGTTGAACACGACGATCCCCTCATTCGCGCAGCGCTCCACGGGAATGTTGTTGACGCCCGCGCCGGCCCGCGCTATGGCGAGCAACTGCGGGGAAAACCGCATGTCGTGCATATCCTGACTTCGGACCAATATGCCGTGCGCCTCCCCCAAATCCTCCGTGATTTTAAACTTGGCGCCGAGGCGATTCAGGCCCGCGCCGGATATCTTGTTCAATGTCGCTATCTTGTACATAAGACCTCCCCCAAGTCACAAATGACCGAATCGGTGCTATGTGCATTATAGCATTTTGCCGGCGTGGAGTAAAGTGCCGTCGCGGGGAATTTTTGCGCGTTACGAGAACGCTGTCGTATCGCTTTTCGTCCAAACAAGCTTGCAATCGGCATATAATCGTTATATAATCGTCATATAATAACGATAATAACGATAATAACGATTATAACGATTATAACGATTATAACGATTATAACGAACGGAGACGCCTTATATGCAAGCCTACGAAGAAAGCCCGCAG
>JAITKU010000226.1 GCA_031278255.1 Eubacteriales Family XIII. Incertae Sedis bacterium
GACGCCTATGTTTTGAGGGGCGGCGGGCGAAGCCCTTGTCCCCTCAAAACATCCGTTCAACAATTGAAGTGCGCCTTTGGCGCTTCAATTTTGGACGGAGCCAAAATTGAATGGTAACAATTGTAAGAAAGGAGTGATAACATGGGCAGACTAAACGGCAAAACAGCCGTCGTAACGGGTGCCGGCTCCGGCATAGGCCGCGCGACCGCCGTGATGTTCGCGCGGGAGGGCGCGCGCGTCGTGTGCGCGAACCGCACGGAGTCCGACGGCCAAAAGACGCTGGAGATGATCCGCGCGGCCGGCGGGGAGGGCGTCTACATACCGACGGACGTACGGCAAAAGAAAGACATAGAACGGCTGCGCGACAAAACCCTAAAGACCTACGGCGGTGTCTCCACCCTCTTCAACTGCGCGGGCATTCTCGTACACGCGCCCTTTATGAAACACACGGACGAGGACCTGGAAAAGGTGTACGAAACCAACTTCCGCGGCTACTACTGGATGATGCAGGCTTTCCTGCCGGCGCTCACGGAAAACGGACACGCGTCGATTACGAACGTGGCCTCCATCTCCGTCATGAAGCCGGAAACCGACGCCTACCTGTACGGCGCGATGAAAGCGGCGATCAACAAAATGACGCGCGACCTGACGCGCGAATTCTCACCGCGCGGCGTGCGCCTCAACGTCATCTGCCCGGGACCCGTGCAGACCAACCTGACGCCCCGGTACGTGCGCGAGAGCGCCGAGATACAAAGCGAAATCATACGCACGACCTGTCCGGTCGGCCGCTTGGGCGTGCCGGACGATATCGCCTACGCGGCCGTGTGGCTCGCCTCCGACGAGGCGGACTGGGTGACGGGCAGCACGATCGTGATCGACGGCGGCGCTTGCAATATGGGCTGATCCCAAAGCCGCGCTTCCCGCTTCGCGAAACCGCGCCCGGCGGGCGGCAGTCAAATCAAAACCGCCGCCCGCCGGGCGGCGTTTGAGCAGTAACCACACAAGTTGAGGAGAAATTCTATGGGCGTTCTCAAATACCCCCACCTGTTCTCTCCCCTCGCGATCGGAGACGCGGTGTTTCGCAATCGCATCTTCGCCTCGCCGGAGGGCTACTACAACGTCGGCGCCGACAACCTCCCGAGCCGGGAAGAAGTCGCGTTCTTTGAACGAAAAGCCATCGGAGGCTACGCCTCCGTCTGCGTCGGCGACTGCATTGTGGACAGCAAAACGGGCACGCACTACCCCTTTCTCATCCGCATGGACGATCCCGCGACCCTGCCGGGGCTTTCCTCCGTCGCGGAAGCCATATCGCGTCACGGCGCGATCGCGTCGGCCGAACTCAACCACGCGGGCATGTACGCGCGCTTCGTAAAAGACCCCGACGGCGAACTCTACGGCCCGGAGGCCGCGCGCGAGGCAGAAAAACAGCGCGAAAAAGCGGGCGGCCCGCTGTTCGGACAATCCGGCGGCACCCTGTACGGTCCCGTCGCCGTCGAGAACGGCAAATACGGCGAAGTAGAGGCCATGTCCGAAGAGATGATCCTGTACATCGCCGCGCGCTTCGGAAAAGCGGCGGCCTGGGCCAAACGCTGCGGCTTCACCATGGTCACGGTACACGGCGGGCACGGCTGGCTGCTGTCGCAATTCATGTCGCCCTGTATCAACACGCGCACAGACCGCTGGGGCGGCAGTCGCGAAAACCGTATGCGCTTCCCGCTGGCCGTGATCGAGAGCGTGCGGCAAGCCGTCGGCCCGCGCTTCCCCATCGAAATCCGCATCTCAGGCTCCGAGTGCGACCCGGCCGGCTACGGCCCGGACGAGGGCGTCAAAATCGCGGAGGCCCTGGACGGCAAAGTGGATATCATCCACGTCTCCGCCGGCAACCACGAACACGAACGCACATTCATCATCACCCATCCGAGCATGTTTCTGCCCGACGGCGCGAATCTGCGCTTTGCGGCGGAGATCAAAAAACACGTAAAAACCCCCGTGGCTGCCGTCGGCGCGCTGTGCGACCCGGAAATGATGGAAGAAATCATCGCCTCGGGGCAAGCGGATATCGTGCAGCTGGGCCGCCAGACCCTGGCCGATCCGGACCTGCCCATCAAGGCGCGTTCCGGGCGGGAGGACGACATCAACAAATGTATGCGCTGCTGCAGCTGCTTTTCGAGTTCCGGCTCGCATCGCCTGCTCCAATGCGCGACAAACCCCGTAATCGGACACGAAATCGAAGAACGCTTCACGCCGGCGCCGCGCAAAAAAAGACGCGTCCTCGTCATGGGCGGCGGCGTGGCCGGAATGCAGGCCGCGCTGACCGCGGCCGAACGCGGCCATGAAGTGATCCTGTGCGAAAAAACAGACGCTTTGGGCGGCGTGCTGCTCTGCGAAGAAAAAGTCCCTTTCAAAACGCGTCTCAGCGAATACATCGCCTTGCAAAAACGGCGTATCGCCCGCGCCCCCATAGACCTGCGGCTGCGCACGGAACTCACGCCCGCCCTCGCGGCCGCCCTCGCGCCCGACGCGATCATAGCCGCGCCGGGTTCAGTCCCGGCCGTGCCCAAAATCCCGGGCATAGACGGCCCAAACGTCATGGGCGCGGAAGAACTCTACCGCGCGCCAAAGCGGTGCAAAGAACGCCCGGTCATTCTCGGCGGCGGACTCGTAGGCCTGGAACTGGCCGTATTCATGGCAATGTCGGGCAAAAGCGTCACCATAGTCGA
>JAITKU010000233.1 GCA_031278255.1 Eubacteriales Family XIII. Incertae Sedis bacterium
GTCCTCTTCCCCGAATCCGGCGGCATCGGGCGCACGATATTTACAGGTGTGGGCCTGTTCCTGATGATCGGCGCGGCTTTGGTACTCTTCGCGCGCAGAAAGACGGCCGGCAATTAGAGGCCCGCGGCGAAAAGCGGAGCGATCACAGATGAAAAATTTTCTGCGCGGACACGCGCCGAGCCTGATTTTGATAGGGGTCTTTGTCGTGGGGCTGGCCGTACTGCTCTACCCGACCGTAAGCGACTACGTAAACTCCCTGCACCGCTCGCGCGTGATCGCCGCGTACAACGAAAGCGTCATGCGGATCGACGACGAACGCTATGACGCCATGCTCACGGCGGCCCGCGCCTACAACGAGACGCTGCCCGAAAAGAGCAACCGCTATGCGCTGTCCGAGACGGATGCGGAGGCATACGCCGCCCTGCTGGACGTTTCGGGAAACGGGGTGATGGGCTATGTGGAGATTCCCGCCATACGCGTGAAACTGCCCATCTACCACGGCACGGAGGAGAACACCCTGCAGGTAGGGATCGGGCACATGGAGGGGACCTCCCTGCCCGTGGGCGGCCCGGGTACGCACGCGGCGGTGACGGGCCACAGGGGACTGCCGTCCTCCGTGCTACTTACGAATCTGGACAAAATGACCGTGGGCGACATCTTCATATTCACGATACTCGACGAGGTCCTGACCTATGAGGCGGACCGCATCCTGATCGTGGAACCGCACGAGACGGACAAGCTGGAGATCGAACCCGACATGGATTACGCGACGCTTATCACCTGCACGCCTTACGGCGTCAACAGCCACAGGCTGCTCGTGCGCGGACATCGCGTGGACAATATCCCGGGCGGGAGCAGCTTCCGCGTAACGGCGGACGCGATACCGATCGATCCCGCCCTTGCGTCGGGAATCTTCGCGGCGCCCATGCTCGCAGGACTGCTGGTCGGCGTTTTGATACGATACAGACGGCGCGGGGGACTGCCCGGATAGGGAGGCGCCCGAATGAGGAAACGTATGATACACAAGAGTGTGAATCGAATTGCATACGCCCTGCTGACGCTCCTGCTCTGCCTTGTCGCGGGCGCGCCGCCCGTCGCCCATGCCGCAAAGGCGCCCGATTTGGATGAAAAGGGCCGGCTTACGGTTGAGATGAAGTACGGCGAAACGGCGATTTTGGGCGTCCGGCTCGCCGTGTATCGCGTCGCGACCGCGGCCCTGCCCGAAGCGGACGGCAAACACCTCGTCTACGGCGTCGTGCGGCCTTTTGATGAAGCCGGCGTGGATGTGGCGAACTTCGGCGCTTTCGACTCCGCGGCCAATCGCGCGGCCGCCTCGACCCTGCGCGGCTTCGCCGCCGCGCGAAGCGATATCGCGGGAATCGAGCAAACGACGGACGCGGCGGGCCTCGCCGTTTTCGAGGGACTCGATGCGGGACTCTATCTCGTCGTCGCGCAGACCGCCGCCGCCGGCGGCTACTACTATGACGCCGCGCCTTTCCTGCTGTCCGTACCGATGGGCGACGAGCCCGGCACGGACTGGACCTATGATATAAAATCGGCGCCCAAGACGGAGCTTACAAGGCGCGCGCCCACTCCGGACAGTCCGCGCGATCCCGAGCCCGATCCCGGTCCGGAATCCGAACCCGAATCCGAGCCCGGTCCGGAGCCCGGTCCGGAATCCGAGCCGGAGTCCCCTTCCGGAGGCTCTGCGGGGGGCACGGACCCCGGGGAACCGCCGGCCATGATCTTCGACGAAGACGGCGTACCGCTGGGCGAATGGCGCTACGATCACGAAACCGGGGAATGGATCTTCGACGAATTCCCGCCGCTTTCCGGTCTTTTGCCGCAGACGGGACTGCTGCGCTGGCCCGTTCCCGCGCTGGCCGTTTCCGGCATGATCCTGTTCGCGATCGGCCGGGCCTTGCGGACGGGCGAGAAGCGGCTTCGGCGCCGGGAACGCGTGGAAGAGGAGGCACGGGGATGAGCTTCGCAAAGGATCGCGGACGCGCGCGCCTCGGCGCGGCGTTTATGATCGCGGGCGGGTTGCTTGTCCTGTTCGCGCTGTCCCTTTTCCTGTACAATGACGCGGAGGACAGGCGGGCCTCCGCTTCCGCGACGCGCATAGCGGACGCGCTCGAAGCGCGAATCGAGACGCGGATCGAAGCGGACGCGGGCGGGGCGGTTTACGCGCGGGACCCGGCCAAGACGATCTCCGTCGACGGTGAAACCTATATCGGCCTGCTGCGCATACCCGCGCTCGAACTCTCGCTGCCCGTAATGCGGGAATGGAACTACAGAAAGCTGAAGATATCGCCCTGCCGCTACAGCGGAAGCACGGAAGAGGATACGATGGTGATCGCCGCGCACAACTACAGGCGGCACTTTGGAAGCATTCGCCTCCTGTCTCGCGGCAGCGCGGTGTATTTCACGGATGCGGACGGGAATACGAACAGCTACGCCGTCGCGGCCGTGGAAACGCTCGAGGCGACCGACATCGAGGGTATGACATCGAGCGGATACGCTCTCACCCTGTTCACCTGCACATACGGCGGCGCCGCGCGGGTGGCGGTCCGATGCGATCGGGTGGAATCCCTTTCCGAGACGGGGATTTGATATATAAAGCGTTTTCGGAGCCGAAAAATTTGGGTTGACAAGTCCCGACCACGCCGGTATTATTGTATACATGTATACAATTTATATCCGCAATCGGGGCTTTTTGCTTTCACGGGACGCCGGGGAGGGCGCGGCCGCGCGTCGCTCGCTTTTGCCGCCCGTTTTTTACTGAAGAGGAACAATGTCAATGGGAAAGACGCTGAGTTACAAAATACTCGAAAGCCACCTGCTCTCGGGCGAACTTGTCCCGGGCGGGGAGATATCGATACGCATCGATCAAACGCTGACGCAGGATTCGACGGGCACGATGGTCTACCTGCAGCTTGAAGCCATGGACGCGGGCGCGGTCAAGACCGAGATTTCGGTCGCCTACGTCGATCACAACACCCTGCAGACCGGCTTTGAAAACGCCGACGACCACGCCTTTATCGAGAGCGTCGCCAAGCGGCACGGCATTTTGTTCTCGAAGCCCGGCAACGGTATCTGCCACCAACTGCACCTCGAAAATTACGGCGTTCCGGGCAAGACGCTCCTCGGCTCGGACAGCCACACGCCGACGGGGGGCGGCCTCGGTATGCTCGCGATCGGAGCGGGCGGTCTCGATGTCGCCGTCGCGATGGCGCAGGGCGACTACAGCCTGATCGTTCCCGGGGTACTCGGGATCGAGCTTACGGGGCGGCTGCGCCCCTGGGTTTCCGCCAAGGACGTGATCCTGCACATTCTCGGGCGCTTGACCGTAAAGGGCGGCGTCGGCAAGCTGATCGAATACAGCGGGGAGGGTCTCGCTTCCCTCTCCGTGACGGACAGGGCCACGATCGCGAATATGGGCGCGGAACTCGGCGCGACGAGTTCCGTGTTCCCGAGCGATGAGAATACGCGGGCCTACCTGAAATCACAGGGCAGGGAGGCGGATTACGTCCCGCTCGCCGCGGACGCGGACGCGGTGTATGACGAAACGCTGCGCGTGGACCTGTCGGCGCTCGTGCCCTTGGCCGCGCGGCCGCACAGCCCCGACAACGTGGACACGGTTTTGAACATCGGCGCGATCGAGGTGGATCAGGTCGCGATCGGCAGCTGCACCAATTCCTCCTACAGCGATCTGATGAAAGTCGCCGCGATCCTGAAAGGCCGCAGGGTACATGCGCGCGTCAGCCTCGTCATATCCCCGGGATCGAGCGGCATTCTGCGCACGCTCGCGCGCAACGGCGCGTTGGCCGACCTCATAGAGGCGGGCGCGCGCGTTATAGAAAACGCCTGCGGACCCTGTATCGGCATGGGCCAGTCCCCGCGCTCGGGCGCCGTATCGCTTCGCACATTCAACAGGAATTTCAAGGGCCGCAGCGGGACCGCGGACGCGGCGGTGTATCTGGTCAGTCCCGAGACCGCCGCCGTTTCGGCCCTCACGGGGGTTTTGACCGACGGTATGAAGAGCGGCCTTGCGCTCGCGCCCGTCGCGCCCGTCGATTTTTCGAGGAACGATCATTTCATCGTGTCGCCCGCGGGCTGCGACGCGCGGAACACCGCGGTCGCGATGGGTCCGAACATCAAGCCCTTTCCGCAAAATACGCGCCTGCCCGCCGTGCTGGAGGCCGTTATAAGCCTGCGCGCGGGCGACAACATCACGACGGACGATATCATGCCCTCGGACGCGCGTCTGCTTCCGTATCGTTCCAATGTGCCGTATCTGGCGAATTACTGCTTTGAAAAGACGGACGCGGGTTTTGCCGAACGCTGCCGCAGGGCCGGCGCCGCCGCGATCGTCGGCGGGGAAAATTACGGCCAGGGTTCGAGCCGCGAACACGCGGCCCTCGCCCCCCTGCACCTCGGCGTGAAGCTCGTGCTGGCCAAGTCCTTTGCGCGCATACACCGCTCCAATCTGATCAACAGCGGCATACTGCCCCTGACTTTCGAGGACCCCGCCGATTGGGAGCGGCTTTCGCAGGGTTTGACCCTGCGCATAGAGGACGCGCACGGCCTCGTCGCGGCGTCCGCCGGGGAGATACGGATAAAGGAGAGCGGCGAGCGCATAAGGGTGCGCGCCGCTTTCTCCGCGCCGGAGATTTCCATGCTGCGCCTCGGCGGGAAGATCAACATGATCCGGGAGGGCGCGCGGGAAAGCGATTCCGCGTCCGCCGCCCGATGAACGCGGGGCCGGGGCGCGCCGAAGAGGGGAGCGCGTCGCATTCCCTGTCCCAAGATATCTTCTCCAAACTGCGCGAGGACATCCTGACGGAACGTCTGAAGCCCGGGGAAAAACTGACGGAGCAGCGCGTGTGCGAAACCTACAATGTCAGCCGTACGCCCGTGCGCGAGGCCCTGAAGCAGTTGGCGGCGGAGGGTCTTTTGGTGACGCCTCCGAACAGGGGGGCTTTCGTATCGGGCCTGTCGCGCGGCGACATGGAGGATATATTCATCTTGCGTGAAATCTATGAGCTGCAGGCCGTGCGCTGGGCCATAGCGCGAATCACGGACGGGGGACTCGCGGAACTGGACGAGATTTGGGAGTTCATGGAGTTTTACACGAAGAGGCGCGATACAAAAAAAATGACGGAAATCAATACGAATTTCCATCAGCTGATCTATGCCGCGTCCGAATGCCGCATGCTGCGGCACATCCTTTCCTCCTATCAGATATACATACGCTACAGCCGGCAGACCAAGCCGTACTCCGAAGCGGAACTCCCCGCGATTTTCGCGGAGCATAAGCGCATATTCGACGCCTTTCACGCCGCGGACGCCGAGGCGGGCGTGCGCGCGATGCGCGCGCACATCGCAGGCTCGCGCGCCCGCGCCTTGGGAGACGCCGCGCGGATACAAGGCCCCTGAACGGCGCGCCCTCAGCGTATCGGACAGACCCCCGTTTCGCAGCCCTCGTCCCCGAGATCGTACTCGATCTCTTCCTTTTCGTACTTTGAGATCAGCGAGGGGATGAAAGGTTTCATCGCGGCCGCGCGCCGCTCGTATTCCTCCCGCGAGATTTCCTCATAGGGCAGAAGTTCATAGAAGCTGTCCTCAAAGGAGAGGAAAGAGAGCGCCACCGTGTCGTCCCAATGCTCGAAAACCCATTCCTCAACGGCGTCCCATTCATCGTCGCGCACATGGATCGTGACGGAACAGTTGTGGTCCACGTAGTGTTCCATGAACATCCTGTATATCTCAAGCTGCTCGATGGCGGAAACGTCGCGTTTGATCTTCCCCGCGGGGGCCTTTACGGGGAATTCTATGACCCGCGTCGTGCAGTTCTCCTCGCTTTGCCCGACCTCCGGAAACACGGGATAATTCAATTCCCCGCAGACCTTGACGAGCGGATCGTCGTTGCTGATGCGTATCCTCCTGAGATAGTAGGGCGCGTGGGAGAAGTGGACGCCGCTCGATACGACGGGCAGGAGGCTCAGGGTGCCCTCCGGCTTGATCGTGGTGACGAGCAGGGGCGCCGGCGTGCCGATCTCCGCCGCGTATTCCGCCGCCGCGTCCTTGGCCGTCTTGCGCAGCGCGGTCAAAAGTTCGATCTGTTCCTCCCGCGAACAGTTCAGCGCGTTGACGAGGTCCTGCCATCCCGTCAGCGAGCAGCCGAGCAGTCTGTCCCGCTGCTGGACGGCGTTCCATTCGGGTATCTCCGGTTCGCAGCAAGTCATCCTGTAACCGGCGCGCGCCGAAAGCCTCTGCGCCGCGAGCAGGCCGTCCCTGTCGAGCGTCCCGTCCTTTACAAAAGCCATGACGTTGACGGTGGTGAGGTTGCAAAGGCCCTTGGAATCCAGCAGTATCTCGGCGCAGGGGTTCACGCCTTGGAAATTCGGTCTGCGTCCCGCGCCCGCGCTTTCGTTGATCCAGCCCGGCTCGCCCGAATAACGCATTTGCTGCAGATGCCAATGCAACTCTTCGCGCGTGGGCTTCCGCCTGTAATAGATGGAATTGTTGCTCATCTGCCGATGCGCGATCTCGTTATCGATAACCCATTTTTCGTCAAGCTTCTTGTACAGCTCGCTTTTCGCCCGGACGCATTCCTTGTCGTCCTGATCGATGAGAACGATCTCGGCCGTGCGTCTGACACCGCCCACGACGACGTTTTCGCCTATGATGTTCGCGATATCGAGGCAGTCTATGGGCCGCAGGCGCACGACGCCTCCCGCGGCGCGGCTGCCCGCCTTTTCGATCACGCGCGCGATCTTCATGAACATGTTCTTCATGCTCTGATGTCCGCTGGCGGTGCCGCCGAAAGTGCGCAGTTTCTCGCCCTTGGCGCGCACGTGGTTGTAGTTCAAAAGAACGGTGTGAATCTTGCGGTATTCCGTGCTGTAGAGCGCCCGCAGGAAATAATCCATCGACTGCACCCAGCCCTCCTTGCTGTCGCCGATCGTGATCTTCATCGTGTCGTTGTGGCTGAATTCGACGGATGTGTTGTCCTGCCGCAGGGCTTTCGGCACGGGCGTGTAGGACTCGTGTATGATCTCGACTTTCGTCCTGACGGCGGGCAGCTTTTCGACATCGGAGCGCAGGACGCGCACGCCGACGCCGGAACCGACCATGAGCAAGTAGAATATATCGCGGTACGCCGAGAAATTGTCGATGACCCGAAAGGAACAGTTGAAATTGGACATGGGATAGTGCTTGGAAACGTCCGTGCTGCCGACCCAAAGCGTCCGTCCCGACAGGAATTGCCTAAGCTCGTAGATATTTCTGTAGAGCTGCTCCGCCTCTTCCCGCGATGTGGGAATCAGGCTGCAATTGTATTCGACGCTGCGCCGGACCGTTTCCCACCAGTATTCCCGCCGCATTTCCTCGGGAATCCAGCGGGAATAGGTTCTGTAGTACACGAAGCTGCCGAGTTGGTTCATCGGGGAGGGCGCGTGCTTGAAGCGGCTCACAAAGTCGTCGGAGATGATGCGCCCGTCGCGGCGCTTGCGCGCGTCGCGCGTCTTATCGCGTTCGTAGCGATAGATGATGAATTTCTTGGCGACCTCCTTGCGGTCGCCGGACATCAGGAAATCCTCCACCAGATCCTGCAGGTCCTCGACGTGTACGGGTCTGTCGCTCTTCTCGATCTGCTTCTCGATCGCGCGGGCGATGTTCTCCGCGAGTTCCCCGTCCGCGCCGCGCGGCGTTTCCGCCATCGCGTTTTCGATGGCCAGCTTGATCTTGAGGCCGTTGAACGCGACCTGTTTCCCGTCGCGTTTGATTACAATCTTCATAAGGCGTTGTCTCCACATATAGTTACGGTTTTCGGTAATTACACATTATATAGTATAAGGCTGCCGCGCGCAAGGGGGTTTTTGAAATTCGGAGAAAATCATGCTGGCTAAGTTGACATTGTAAACGCAACCCCCGCCCGATCCACTGCCGAAAGGCCGGGACCCGCGCTTCATCCGGCCGGCCGGGGGGTGCGTTGACCTTTTCAATTTTCACAGAAAAAAACAAGCATTTTTTACCGAAACATCCGATTTGACATTTCGCGCCGGCCGGGCTACAATGACAGAGGTGGCATTTTACGGCGGCGAGGGGAGACATCCGCGCCGGGAGGGGAGGCGTCATGCGGTTCACATGCGTTCACAACAACATTAACGTATTCGATATGGAAAAAAGTCTGCGGTTTTACGAGGAGGCCCTCGGGCTTAAACCCGCGCGCCGCGCGGACGCGGCGGACGGCAGCTTCCGACTCGTATTTTTGGAGGACGGCCGAAGCGCCCACCAAATCGAGCTGACTTGGCTCAGGGACAGGCGGGAACCGTACAATCTCGGCGACAATGAGATTCATCTCGCGTTCCGCGCCGACGATTTTGAGGCCGCCCGCGCGAAGCACGCAAAAATGGGCGCGATCTGCTACAGCAACGAGCAGATGGGCGTGTATTTCATCAGCGATCCCGACGGTTATTGGATTGAGATCATCCCGCCGGGGGATGGGGATTAGGAACGCAAAACGAAAAACCTTGGCGATTTTCTATTGACACCGCGCCAAAATGTGTTAAAATAAGAAAGCCGAACAGTCGTAGGGGTATAGCTCAGCTGGCAGAGCGATAGTCTCCAAAACTATGCGCCGTAGGTTCAAGTCCTACTACCCCTGCCACACGCAAATCGGTCTGTCCGGCTGTTCGATTTTGGCCCTGTCCGAAATTGAAGCGCCAAGGGCGCGCCTTGTTTGCCCGCCGAACGGTTCCTTAGGCTAAGGGTGCCGTCCGCCGCCGGGAACCGCAGGTCCCTGTGGGAAAACCGGCGCCGTCGTTCAATTTTGGCTCCGTCCAAAATTGAAGCGCCAAAGGCGCACTTCAATTGTTGAACGGATGTTTTGAGGGGACAAGGGCTTTGCCCGCCGCCCCTCAAAACATAGGCGTC
>JAITKU010000247.1 GCA_031278255.1 Eubacteriales Family XIII. Incertae Sedis bacterium
ACGGAATAAAGTTGACAAATTTGGCGCAGAATTTTTTTCGTCGAGCAAGGCGCAAAACGCAGACGAACCCTAAGGTTCGGCGAGGCTTTGCAACACAGTTCGGCGGAAAAAAGGCAAGCTAAATGTCCGGTTTATTCCGTAACGAATCCTAAGCCTATGTGTCGCGATCCGCCGCGCGCGGCTGTTTCAGGTTGCCGATCTTCTTGCTTCGCTCCCGCAGGATGCTTTCGATGTTTTCGAGCGGGATATCCCGCTCCGCCATCAGGACGAGCAGGTGATAGAGCAGGTCGCAGAGTTCGTTTTCGAGATCGGCGCGCGCCCGCGCGGGACCCGCGGCGCGATCGGCCCGCCCGCACGCCGTTTCCTCCCGCCCCGCCGCCGCAATCGCCTCGGCCGCCGCCAGATTCTTCGCCGCTATGATCGTTTCGGCGCATTCCTCGCCGCATTTTTTCAGAATCTTGTCGAGGCCCTCCCGAAACAGGTAGCAGGTGTAGGACCCCTCCGCCGGCGTCCGCTTGCGCGACAGCGCGACTGTGTACAGTTCCCGCAGCGCATCATCCATGTGAACCTCCGTATAACAATCCGGTCCGATAAAAGCAGGTCCTGTTCCCCGTATGACAGGCCGCGCCCGTCTGTTCCACCACGACGAGCAGCGCATCGTCGTCGCAGTCGGGCGTTACGGATACGACGCGCTGGAAATGCCCGGAGCTTTCCCCCTTGTTCCAAAGCGCGCCGCGCGAACGGCTGTAAAACCACGTGAAGCCCGTCTCCAGCGTCTTTGCGAGGCTCTCCTCGTTCATGTAGGCGAGCATAAGCACCTCTCCCGTGCCGCGCTGCTGCACGACGGCCGGTATCAGTTCCGATTTTTTGAAATACCCCGCGAGGTCCGGGCGCACATCCCGTTGCGCTTCCAATGGGAATCTCCTTTCCGTCCGGCATTCTCGCGCGCCTTGCCGCCGCGCGCGGGACCCGAATCCTACAGCAGCCTGACCGGAACGCCCGCCCGCGCCAGTTCGCCTTTCACATCCGCCACGGAGAGTTCTCCGTAATGGAATATCGAGGCGGCCAGCGCCGCGTCCGCGTCCGTTTCGCGAAAAAGTTCCGTAAAATCGGATATCTTCCCGCCGCCGCCCGACGCGATGACGGGGATGCGCACGGCGGCGCAGATCGCGTTCAGCATACCCGTGTCGAAGCCGCTTTTCGTCCCGTCCGCGTCCATGGACGTAAGGAGTATCTCACCCGCGCCGCGCCTTTCGGCCTCCCGCGCCCATTCCGCGGCGTCAAGCCCCGTGTCGATCCGTCCGCCGTGAACGTAGACCTTGTAACGACCCGCGCCCGCGCCTTTCGCGTCTATCGCCACGACGACGCACTGACTGCCGAAACGCGCGGCCGCCTCCGAGATCAGATCCGGGTTCTTGATCGCGGCGGAATTCACGGAAACCTTATCCGCCCCGGCGCGCAGCAAGCCGCGAAAATCCTCGACGCTCCGAATGCCGCCGCCCACCGTCAGCGGGACAAAGACGTGCTTCGCGGTTTTAAGCACCACGTCCGCCATCGTGTCACGCCCCTCGTGGGTGGCCGTTATATCGAGAAACACGATCTCGTCCGCGCCCTGCCGGTCGTAGGCCATCGCGCATTCCACGGGATCGCCCACCTCCTTGATATCGACGAAATGGATCCCCTTGACAACCCTGCCGTCGCGCACGTCGAGGCAGGGGATGATGCGTTTTGCGAGCATCCTGTATCCTTTCTTCCGGGCGGCGGCGCGGCTTACGCGGTCGCCGCGGCTTCCGCGATCGCCTCGCGCAGCGACAGCCTCCCCTTGTACAGGGCCTTGCCGAGGATGGCGCCGTACAGGCCCATCCGCGCGAGTTTCCGCACGTCCGCCGTGTCCGTGACGCCGCCGCTGGCTATGATATCGCAGGAAACGGCGTCCCGCAGGGCCGCAAGCTGCTCGAAATTCGGGCCCGAGAGCGCGCCGTCCTTTGAGATATCGGTAAATATGATCGTGCGAACCCCCATGTCCTCCATCCGCTTCGCCAGCGCGATATAATCCGCGCCCCCGTCCGCGAGCCAGCCCGCGGTGCGCACGCGCCCGTTCATCGCGTCTATGCCCGCCGCGATGCGCGCGCCGTGCTTTCGGACGGCGGCGCGCATGAAGTCCGGATCGTGCAGGGCGGCCGAACCGAGGATCACGCGGCTTACGCCGCGCGCCAGATAATACTCTACGGAGTCCATATCCCGAACGCCGCCGCCGAACTCGACCGCGAGGCCGCTTTCGCGCGCGACCCGCGTGACCTGCGCCGCGTTGACGCGCCTGCCCAGGGCGGCGCCGTCCAAATCCACCATATGAATCCACCGCGCGCCCGCGGCGCGAAATCCGCGCGCCGTTTCGAGCGCATCGTCCGCGACCTGTTCCGCCGTGTCGAAATCGCCGCGCGTCAGGCGCACGCATATGCCGTCCTTGATATCGATTGCAGGAAAAATTATCATATTATTACACTTTAATCCAATTCACAGAAATTCCGCAATATGCGCAGCCCCACCGCGCCGCTCTTCTCCGGATGAAACTGGCAGCCGAACACATTGTCGCGAAATACGAGGCCCGGAACGCGCTCGCCGTATTCGGTGTAGAGCGCGATGTGCCGCCTGTCCGTGACGGCCTTGTAGGAGTGGACAAAATACAGCCTGTCGCCCTCCTTGATATCGCGGGAGAGCGGGCAGACGGCCTCGTGCTTCACGTCGCTCCAGCCTATGTGCGGTATCTTCAGGCCCGGGGCCGCAATCCGGTCCACGCGTCCGGCGATCAGACCGAGACCGCGCGTTTTCTCGAATTCAAAGCCCAGATCGAACAACAGCTGCATACCGAGGCAGATGCCGAGCAGGGGCTTGCGTTCCGCCTCGCGCGCGATCGCGTCCGCGAGTCCCGCCGCTTCGAGTTTGCGCATCGCGTCCGGAAAGGCGCCGACGCCCGGCAGTATCAGTTTGTCCGCTCGCGAGAGCGCCGCGCGCTCCGCCGTGATCACACTGTCAAAGCCGAGGAAATCCAGCGCGTTTTTCACGCTGAACAGATTGCCCGCGCCGTAATCGATTATCGCTATCATCACAGACTGCCCTTTGTCGAGAGCGCGTCGCCGCCCGTGCGCCGCACGGCTTCCTTCAGCGCGTGCGCGAAAGCTTTAAAGACCGCTTCGCACTTGTGGTGATCGTTCTCGCCGTACAGTATGTTGATATGCAGCGTCAACTGCGCGTTGGAGGCGAAAGCCCTGAAGAACTCCTTTACGAGCTGGGTATCGAGTCCCCCTATCGCGGGCCCCTCGAAAGCGCCGTTGAACACCGACACGCCGCGGCCGCAGACATCGACGGAACACGCGGCGAGCGCCTCATCCATGGGGGCGGTGAAGTTCCCGTACCGGGCGATCCCCTCCCGCGCCACGGCGCGCGCGAAAGCCAAACCGAGCGCGATGCCCACGTCCTCAACCGTGTGGTGCCCGTCCACGTGCAGATCGCCCCTGCATTCGATCTCGACGCCAAAGCCGCTGTGTACGGCAAAGGCCGTCAGCATATGGTCGAAGAAACCGATTCCCGTTGAAATAACGGGGCTTTCGCCGCCGTCCGGCAAGAGTCGCACACGGATATCGGTTTCCGCCGTGCTTCGTTTGATTTCGCTGTTTCTCATACTTCCCCGCTTTCTCATCGCCGCGCGACGCCGGCTTCCCCTGCGCGGCGGCAAGCTCCGCGCGGCCCGGCCGAAACGCGCCGGAACCCGTGCCCGCCCGAACGGAATCAGACCGAAAATCGCGCCCTTATCGCGTCCGCGTGGGCGCCGAGGCCCTCCCTTTCGGCGATCGTTATGATATCGTCCCGCGCGGCCGCCAAAGCCTCCCGCGCGTAGTGCGTGTAACTCATGCGCTTCACAAAGTCGTACACGCCGAGCGGAGAGGCGAAGCGCGCGGCGCCCGCGGTGGGCAGCACGTGGTTCGGCCCCGCATAGTAATCCCCGAGCGGTTCCGGCGCGTAAGGCCCGCAAAAGACAGAGCCGGCGTTTTGGATTCGCCCGAGGTACGACAGCGGATCCTCCAGCAGGATCTCGAGATGTTCCGGCGCGATCCGATCGGCGAGCGCGAGCATTTCATCCACGCTCCGGCACACGACGATCAGGCCGAAGTTTTCGAGCGAGGCGCGCGCGATCTCACCGCGCAAAAGCGCGCGCAGACGGCGCGCAAGCTCATCCGCGACGGCCGCGGCGATCTCTGCGCTCGTCGTCAGCAGCACGGCGGCGGCGTTCGCGTCGTGTTCGGCCTGGCTGAGCATGTCCGCCGCGATGTACGCGGGCGAAGCGCCGGCGTCCGCCAGCACCAATATCTCGCTGGGTCCCGCTATCATGTCGATATCGACCCTGCCGTACAGGAGCCTTTTCGCCGTCGCCACGAATATATTTCCGGGGCCCACGATCTTATCCACGCGCGGGATGCTTTCCGTCCCGTAGGCGAGGGCGGCGACGGCCTGCGCGCCCCCCGTCAAAAAGAGCTTGTCCACGCCCGCGATACAGGCCGCCGCCAGGATATCGGGGTTTGCCGTATAGCGCGTTTCCGCCCCCTCGCGGACCGGCGCGGGCGGCGTGACCACGATGAGTTCCGAAACGCCCGCGAGCTTCGCGGGAATGCCGTTCATGAGAACGGTCGAGGGATAGGCCGCCGTACCGCCCGGCACGTAGAGTCCGACGCGCGCGAGTCCGCGAACGGTCTGCCCGAGCGTCACGCCCGCCTCGCGGATCTCGTAGCCCGCGCATATCTGCCGTTCGTGGTAGCGGCGTATGTTGGCCGCGGCGCGTTCGAGCGCCCCGCGAAGCGGGGGCGCCATGGCGTTCAGGGCCGCCTCGAAGTCCGCCGGACCCCGCTCAAGCTTCGCGGGACAAGCCCCGTCGAAACGCAGGCCGTACGCGCGCAGGGCGTCGTCGCCGTTCTCGCGGACCGCGCGCAGGATATCCCGCACCGTTTCCTCCGTGTCGCGGTCGCGCGCCTCGGCGCGCGCCTCTATTCGCTTCAGGGCGGCGTATTCCGCCGCGCCGTCGGCGTTTATAAGCTGTATGTTCATCCCGCGCGCACCCCTTGCAACTTCGCCGCAAGCGCGTCGATCTCTTTCTTTTTCAACTTCATGCTCGCGACGTTCACGATCATGCGGGCCGAAACCGCGCGAATCTCCTCTATGACCGCCAGCCCGTTCTCCCGCAGCGTGTTACCCGATTCCACGATATCCACAATGCCGTCCGCGAGGCCGAGCAGGGGCGCGAGTTCGACGGAGCCTTCTATGCGGATGATCTCCACATCCATGCCCTTGCTCTCGAACCAAGCCGCCGCCACATTCGGATACTTCGTGGCCACGCGCTTCGCACCGAAACCGCCGTAGAAGTCCGCGCCCGCGCGCGCCGCCAGCGCGAAGCGGCATTTGCCGACGCCGAGGTCCAGAATCTCGTAGTACACGCCGCCCTGCTCGGCGATCGTATCCTTGCCGACGACGCCGACATCGCAGACGCCGTGTTCCACGTAGGTGATCACATCCGCGGCTTTCGCGAGTACGACCTCTATGCCCGTCCCCGGCATGGGAAGCAACAGGCGGCGGCCCTTGGTTTGCAGGGGACCCACATCATAGCCCGCGGCCCTCAACATCTCGACGACCTCCCCCTCCAGCCGGCCTTTTGTGAGCGCGATTCGCAGGCGCGGCGCGGCGGATTTTGGCGCGGCGGAGGCGGCGGGCGGCGCGTCCGCCGCGGCGCGGGACCGTTGCAGATGCCCGTCCGCCAGCGCGTCCACGTGAAAGGCGAAGCCCGTGGCCGGCAGGTCCTCGCCGAAATCCTTGAAGAGTCCGTCGTAACGCCCGCCGGAAAGCACGGCGTCCCCCGAGGAAGCCGTATATCCCTTAAACACCAAGGAACTGTAATATTCGGCTTGATTTACCAAACCGAAGTCTATCATAATCCGGTCTTTCAGGTCAAGCCCCCGCAGTATTTCGTATACGCGCTCCAAATAGGCGAGCATATTCGGCAGCACGGGATCGCGCCCCCTAAACAGCGCGCGCGCCTCCCGCAGCGCCTCCGCGCCGCCGAAGAGTCCGGGCAGGGCGCGCAGCATATCCGCCACGTCGCTCTGCCGCGCCCCCTCGAGTACATCGCCGAGGGCCGCGTAATTCTTCGCCGCGATGTGCCGGTGTATGCTTTCCTTTTCTTCAGGCCCCGCTTCGAGCAAAGACATCAGCCTGTTGAACACGCCGACGTGCCCGATCTCGATGCGAAACGGCGACGGGGCGCAGACGGCCAGGGCCTCCGCCGCCGCGCCGAGAATCTCCGCGTCGGAATCAAACGAGGAATCGCCGATCAATTCTATGCCCATCTGCATGATCTCGGCGCGCTTTCCGCGCAGCGCGGGCTGCCGGCGAAAGACCTGCTGCGCGTAATAGATGCGGATCGGCAACGCGCTGCCTTTCAGCTTCGTGGCCGTCATGCGCGCGATCGGGATGGTCGAATCCGGCCGCACGGTCAACAGCCGGCCCCGGTTGTCGGTCAGCTTATACATGCTCTCCGGCCGATAATAGGCCGCCTTGCTCGAAAACACATCGTAAAACTCAAGGCCCGGGGTCCGCACCTCGCGGTAGCCCCGCTTCTCGAAAACGCCGCGCAGCAACCCGATTACGGCGTTTTGGGCCTCGCATTCCCGAAACAGCAAATCCCCCGTTCCCTCGGGCGTGATCTTGTCATTGCGTATCATGAACGTCTCCGTCTCCTCCGTCTGTTCGTTTCGGACACAAGCCCCCCGCTCGCGGGCGCGGGCCGGCCCATCTCCAAAACCCCGCTCGGCCTCTCGGCGGCCGCTTTATCATTTTATCACGATAAAGCGATAAAGTCAAGCGCGCGCCGCGCATTTTTTCCGCGCCCCCGCCTCATTCCTCGATGTCCGCATCCTCCGCGAGCGGAAACGGAATAACAATATTTCGGGCGTCCGCCAGGGAATCGGCGGGGACGTAGATATCGATGGGGCATATGCTGTTCGCGCCCATAAAAATCTCGAGGAAATTGCCCGCGCCTTTCCAGCGCCGCTCGCTCGGGACGCCCTCTCCGCGCAGCTTGGATTCGAGTATGTCCGCCTCCATGCTGTCGGTCGCGGTGCAGAGGTACACGCCGTCGCGCCATTCTTTTTTTTCGGCCTCTTTCTTTTCAAACATCGATCTTCCTCCCGCCGCGCAAGGCTCCGTTTCGGACCGGCGCAGACGCCGCCCCGCGCTACAGCGCCTTACTCGCGATCTCCCGCTGCAACTTATCGATCAAATCGGCCGCGCGGAAAGTCCCGATCTCGCCCTCCTTGCTCGATCGCACGGGCAGCAGACCCGTCTCCAGTTCCCGCTCGCCCACGACAACGATGTAGGAATCGCGCGCGTTGCGCGCCTCCCGGATCTTGTAACCGATCTTCTCGTTGCGCAGATCCGCGGCGGCGCGCAACCCGGCCTCGGTAAAGCGCGCGGTGAGTTCCCGCGCGAAATCGTTGAAGCGCTCCGTCACCGTTAAAAATTTCACATGTACGGGCGCGAGCCACAGGGGGAATTTGCCCGCGAAATGCTCCGTCAATATCGCGATGAAGCGCTCTATGCTGCCAAAGACGACGCGATGGATCATGATCGGCCTGTGCTTCTCGCCGTCGCTGCCCACATAATTCAGATCGAAGCGCTGCGGCATCTGGTAATCGAGCTGCACGGTGCCGCATTGCCAAGTTCTGCCTATGCTGTCCTCGAGATGAAAATCCAGTTTGGGACCGTAAAAAGCGCCGTCGCCCTCGTTGACGATATAGGCCATGCCCTTGTTTTCCATCGCCCGCCGCAGCGCGGAGATCGCCGCCGTCCATTCCGCTTCCGTTCCCATGGCTTTCTCGGGCCGCGTGGACAGTTCCACATGATACTTGAAGCCGAATATCGCGTACACGCTGTCTATGAAATCGATGACGCCCATGACCTCGTCCTCGATCTGATCGGGCAGCATGAAGATGTGCGCGTCGTCCTGCGTGAAAGTCCTGACCCGCATAAGGCCGTGCAGGACGCCCGACAGTTCGTGCCTGTGGACCTGCCCCATCTCGGCGAGCCTGATCGGCAGGTCGCGGTAGCTGTACAGCCTGCGCTTGTAGGTCAGCATGGCGCCCGGGCAATTCATGGGCTTGATCGCGTAATCGCCCTCGTCTATCCGCGTGAAATACATGTTGTCCTTGTAATGTTCCCAGTGCCCGGAATCGTGCCAAAGCGTCTCGTTCAGGATCAGCGGCGTCTTGATCTCCAGATAACCGCGCCGCACGTGTTCCTGCCGCCAAAAGCCCTCCAGACTGTTTCTGAGGATCATGCCGTTCGGCAGGAAGAACGGGAAGCCCGGACCCTCGTCGTAGATGGCGAACAGGTCCATCTCCCGGCCGATCTTCCTGTGATCGCGCTTCTTCGCCTCTTCGAGCCGCGCCAAATGCGCGTCGAGTTCTTCCTTGCTCGGAAAAGCCGTGCCGTATATGCGCTGCAGCATCTTGTTCTTCTCGCTGCCGCGCCAGTACGCGCCGGCCACGCTCATAAGCTTCACGGCCTTTATCGCGCCCGTCGATTCCATATGCGGACCCGCGCAGAGGTCCGTGAAATCGCCCTGCTTATAAAAGGAGATGGCCGCGTCCGCGGGCAGGTCATCGATCAACTCGACCTTGTAAGGCTCACCCCGCTCCTCCATGAGCCTGCGGGCCTCGGCGCGCGGCAACTCGAAGCGCTCCAGCGGCAGATCGGCGGAAACGATCCGCTTCATCTCCTTTTGCAGCTTCGAGAGGTCCTCGTCCGTGAACTTGTGTTCGAGATCGAAGTCGTAATAAAAGCCGCTGTCTATGGCGGGCCCGATGGCCAGCTTCGCCTCCGGAAACAGGCGCTTCACGGCCTGCGCCAGTATATGCGAAGCGGTATGGCGATACGTATCCCGCATCCGCGCGTCCTCAAAGTCGATTTTTTCCTTTGCCATTTTTCTTTTTCCTTTCCTGCGGTTATTATACATTGCCCGCGGGAAGATGGCAAGAAATTTCCCGTCAATCGCCCACCGGTCAATGCGGCAGTTCGTACATGGCTTCCCGTTCGAGCGCGGTCACGGTCAGAAAGGGCAGACGGAAGATATCCTTCGTCGCAACGCGCAGTTTTACGATGACGGAGGGGTGGCGGATCACGCCGAAAGCGCCGGCGCTCCCGCCGTAGACGCCCCGATCGTCGTAAAACGACACGGCGGCGGCGATGGGTTCCGTCGCCGCAACGTCCGGGGCCGGGACGCCGGAGGACGCCAGCATATAGGCGACGCAGGCGCGGCCCTCGCTCTCGTTGAAGATCATGCGACCCTCGGCATAGGCTTCCTCGTCGAAGTAGAGGGCGGCGCCGGCGGCGCATTCCTCCGCAAGCGCTTTCAAAGCCGTCTGCGCGCGCATGTACCGCCCCATATCGTTCTGACAGAACACGAAAGCCGTGCAGATCAACAGCATACCGATGAATACGATCAGGGCTTTCATGGCTCGTCCCGCAGCTTCTCGCTGGCCGTGCTTCCCTCTATGACGTAGACGCCCGCGTTTTCTTCGTCGGATATGCCCATCAACCGGTTCCCCGCCATGATCCGCTCGATCGGGACCTCGACCCTGTAGGGGATCATCTCCCGCTCGTCGAACGCGTTCCGCCTGTACCGCACGCGGTTGTCCGTCTCGATGACGATCTCGCTTTCGGCGAGCTTAAAGCGCTTGGCGATGTCGCGCGCGAGCGCCGCCTTGATCGCGGGCGTGAACCGGCCCTCCTGCTTGGCCTGTTCCTTTGCGCCGTAGACGAGTTCCTGCAGGGCCGCGATCCTGCCCTGATTCATCTGTTCGAGCGCAAACTGCATGATGAACACCATGATGAGCGGCAACATCGCCGCCAACACGATAAATTGTTTCACAGTCTTGTCCTCCCTCGGCACATGGGCATAAAGCGCGCCGCGGCCGCGCGGGGTTTTCGCCCCGTCACGGTTCCCGCGTGCGCAGTTCGATCTCGTCCGCCCATATCCCTTTCACCGTCGATAGCATCGAATGCTCGCCGGGGCCCGCGATCATGCTGTAGATCGCAAGCCCGAGCGCCAGCATCGCGATCAAAACGATAAACTGCTTCATGACTCGTCAAATTTGAGGACCGATTCCATTTGACGCTTCGTCTCATCCGTAATCACCTCCGTCGTGACTTCAAACGACAGGATCATCCACGAAATCGCGATGCCCAGTATCACCGTGGCCAATAAGATAATCGTCTGTTTCATCGTAAACTCCTTTCCGAGTTCTTTCAATCCGAACGGCGGCGCCCCGTGCCCGGCGCTAGAAAAACAAGTCGCGCAGCATGTCCCGCTGTTCCACAAAATACGCGATAAATATGAAATTCACAAATATGAGCAATATATTGACAATTACGGGAATGTAGATCAAATCGCTCAGCAGTTCGTCCCGTTTCTTGCGTGCCGTGACGCGCATCTCTTTCAGGCTTTTCTGGTAAGAGATCAGCGACGCGGTGAGTTCGCGCGGATCGATATCGTCCCATTGCAGGACAACGCGGATGAAATCCAGTCCGAGTCCGTCGCCGACCGCCTCCCCGAATTTCTTCGCGGCCTCCTCCCGTTTGTTGAGCCGCAGAAGCCCCAGGGTCTTGGCGTAGGCGGGCTGCAGTACGCCCCGGTTCTCCGCGAGCCTCTGCAACGCGAGGTCCGCGCTCATGCTCCCGCTCATCCCCACGGCCGTGACATTCCGCAGGAAGCTGATGGCCTCGTAGATTTCCCTGTCCTTGCGCTCTTTCTGCAGCTGTTCCCGCAGGTCTTTGAGTCCCGCGCGCAGACGCGCTCCCGTGCGCCGCGCCCCGTCCCTGCCGCGATCGAGAACGGCCAGACGGCGCCTGACGGGCAGTGTCAGCCAGCGTGCGGCGCAGGCCGCGAGCAGACAGGCCCCGTATACGCAGTAAGTGATCCGCTCCATATGCCCCTCCTTTCAGTAATCCAGCTTCCGGTGCGTGGCAAGTTCGATCAGGATCACGTTCACGACGAAGAACATGGCGATCAGGACCAGCAACGTGAAGCCCGCGGGCGTGCCGAGTTGGTTCCGAAGCAGCTCGGGGAAAGACAGGCCGAGAAAGCGTATCGAGAGTACGATCGAACCGAGGTACAAAAAGGGCGCGAAAAAGGTGATAATGCGCGAGGATTCCGCGTTCATCCGTTTCGTTTCCTCCATGACGGCCCGCGCGTCGCGCAGTTGCACGAGGATGTCCTCTATACCGGGGGATACGTTCATGCCCTGCTCGGCGCCGAGCCTGATGTTGTAGGCCAGCATACGGCTCCAGTTCGTATCGACGGCGCGCGCGAAAGCCTCCGTTGCGCGCTGCAGTTTTTCGCTGTTTCCCGCATTCCGGATCGCGAGCAGCAGTTTGAAGAGATGTCTGCCGCAGACGCGGAACTCCGCGCTGTTCGCGACCAGCTTTTCGAGCGTTTCACAGACGTTGTAATTCTCTATCCTGTAGCGATTCAGAAAGGCCGCCACAAGACGCTCCCCCTCTTGGCTTCCGCGCCGCCTTATCGTCTCGGCCCGTATCCTGAGCAGGAGATAGGGCGTCAAACCGGCCGCGAGCGCGCCCGGCACGACCGCGGGCAAGCGCATACTCTGCAGACCCGCGAAGAGCATACACAGGAAGATAAGCCCGCTCACGATCCGAAAGGTATTCGTCGAGTACCGCCTCTTGCACACGGTATGCAGCAGCGAGGCGATGTGTTCCTCCAAGGCGTCCGCCCGCGCGACGCGGCTTCCGAGATAGAGCCTGTGCCGCGTTTTCAGGACCAGAAGCAAGGTCCTGCACTGCTCGATACGCGCCAGCAGCAGCCCGCCCGCGAAGAGCGCGTAGAAAACGCCCGTGATCAGTATGCCGATGTTTTCCGTGCCTATCATGAAGCTTTCCCTCCCTCCGCCAATCTTCGCAGCGCCGCGTCGAAGCGGCGGAAAGCCTCCGCGTCCTCCTCCTCGCCCGCGATCCGCTTGTCCGCGCCGATATGGTAATGCCAATTCCAGCGATCCTCCGCGTGGACATAGCTGCAGATCTCCGTCATCGCGACGCGGCGGCTTTCGGGATGCAGGCCCAGTTCATAGATACCGCGCAGCCGCTTCTTTCCCCTGTTTTTGAGCTGGATGAAATGAAATACGTAGTCGAAGCTGCCCGCAACCCTGCGCGCCGTCTCCTCGATCTCGCCGCCCATCGTGCGCACGATCTCCACCGCAACGTCGTGCGCAAAACTCATGGGATCGCGCGTATGAAAGGTGAGTTTCATGCGGCGCGTGCCCTTCCGCGCCATGCGGACCGCCGTATCCAGCGCGACGCCGTCCCGCGCCTCCGCCAGAATAAAGTAATCCGCATCGCTTCGCAGGAGATTTTTCGAGATGTTCTGCAGCTTCTCCCGATCCGCGATCAGCTGGATGATCGGCGCCTTTGGCATGAGTTTGTGCAGCGGAATCTCCGGATCCGTCTCCACCATCACGCCCTCAAGCCGGCTGTCCTCGCAATTCTGCCAGGTGGAGAGGAAAGTGGTCTTTGCCGAACGGACGGGGCCGCAGAACGCCACGTTGTAACCCACGCGCGCCATGTGCTTGAAGAACTCCACCGCCTCGGCCGGTATGGAACCCCGCGCGGCCTGCTCCTCAAAACTGTAGTGCGGTATGATGTAGCGTCTGAATATGATCGCGTCCTGCCCGAACTTGGTCATGCCGCCGCGAAATATCGTCACCCGCGTCCCGTCCAGCATGTACAGCTCATGAAACTCCTTGTCGAGGCGCTCGTCCGGCGTCAGCAACAGGAAAGCGCGCAACATCTGCTCCCTGCGCTCCGGGCCGATCCGCTGCGGCTTCAGGCACATCGCGCCGTCCTCCAAAAAGTAGACGCGATCCCCTATGATCTTCGCGGAACTGCTCTCCGAGAAAGCGTCCGTGAACCACTCCGACATGCCGGCCAATCCCCAATTCTCGTGATAAACGGCGTCCGTCAGGGAAGGATACCAACTCGGAAAGGCGGTCCTTTCGCCCTTGAACCTGCGCAACAGGCCCGATATCTTGTTCTTAAAATAGGAGACCTCCTTTTCATAACCGATGATGGCCCGCTTCTGGATCGCAAGTATCCTGTGCGCGTCGTTCTTCTCTTCCTCCCATTCCCGCCGGAACTCGGCTTCGATCTTCTCACAGATACCCGCAAAACTCAAGGCCTCCCGGTCGCGCGGCGATTGCTCGGCCAGATATCGCTCTATATAAAACTTTTCCAACGCTTTCTCCTTTTGCGCGAGGCGGATCCGCCCCCATCCCCGCCGACCAGCGCGTCCGTCAGCGCCGCGATATCGTCCGCAAAACCGTCCGCCGCGCTCGCCCACAGGGTTTTGCGTTCGATCTCCGCCTGCCGCCCGCCCCGGACGAAGCGTACGCAATAAAACCGCCCCTCTTCCTCCGCGAGCCTGCGCGCCACGTAATCCACGGGATAGATGTCTTTCTCGATATAGTTGTTCAGGATATAGGCTTTCGGCATGACGCCGAGTCTTTCGTACAAAACCCTGCGCTTCTCCCAGCGCGCCAGCGCCGTTTCCTGCTGTGTCAGCACGAGGAAGCGGTTTGCGTCGTACAAAAGCGCGCCGAACGCAAGGCCGTTGTCCAAGCGGTTGCCGCCGTCCACAACGACGAAATCAAAGACCCGCCCGGCCACGTCCATCAGGAAAGCGGTCGCTTCGGGCATGTAGTAGCGCTCCTCTTCCTCGTTGGCGATGCCGCCGAGTACAAACAGGTTCCTAAGTCGCAGACAGTGCGCGATCAACTCCTCCTCGCCGAGCAGCCGGCTTTCGATCCGGCTCTTCAGCGCGTCTACGCTCTCCGCGCCCTCACGCACGTACTCCGTACTCTCGCGGCCGTTCAAGGCCAGAAACAGCACCTTTTTCTCGGGCAACCTCTCGGCGACGGACTCCGCCGCGGACAGGGCCACCATCGTCGCGCCCACCTTATTGTCGATCCCATGAAATATGAAATGTTCGCTCAACTGTCATCCCTCCCTTTGAATCAATAGGAGCGAGGGCGCGCCCGCGCTCTCGGCAAAGGCCCGTATCGTCTCGTAGGCCGCCTTGGTCGCGATGATCTCCACATGGTCTATCATCGCGTTCGCGTCCGTGCGCGATTTCCTGTCGAGCGTCTCGGACAGCGTTTCGCCGCTCGGCAGCATATCGCGCACCTCGAGTTCCCCCGCGTCCTTTACAAAGGCGAGCCGGTAGCGCCCAAGGCCCGTCCCGTCGCCGAGCGCGGACGCGATCTCCACCGTATCGCCGCGCCGCAGCGCGCTGCTGCGCATGGCAATCCACGCGGCCGGTATCACGAAGAAGGATTCCCCCTCCTTCAGATAACTCTCCTCGAGCGCAAATACGTCCGAGGACAACTGCTGCCGCGCGGAAACGGGCCAAGCCGTTCTCTTTCCCACGATCTCCTTTTCACGCCCCGCGGAAAAGCCGTTCTCGATCACGCCGTCCTTGGGGACCAGCACGGTCGCGAGCATATCCGCGCGCACGACCGCGCCCGCACGGATGTCCGCGCCCGCGACCACCACCCGATCCATGAGCAGCTTACTCCGCCCCGTCGTTTCCCAGAACACGAGCCCGGCAACGGAGAGAATCGCCAGCAATACGCCCAAAGCCGGCCTCCATCGTTTCAAAACATCGCCTCCTTTCTCTGTGGGAATCCGCCTCGCCCGCCGCGTAAAAATCGCCGCGGCGCTTTCATCCGGCCGGCGCGGCGATTTCCGCGCATCCGACGCAAGGGCCTCCCATTTATTTTTTATTATACCATCATATTCCATAATGTCAAGATGTTTTTTGAAGAAATTTAAAATATTTTAAAATAATCCTTTAAAAGGATATATGAATGCGCGCGACGCCGTCGTTTGCGCCGAAAAAAAAAGCCGTTCTGTCGAAGCGGCTTTCATCAGAGGTCCTATTTGCATTGCGGCCGGGTTCGCCGTAAATCCTGTTTGAGGGAACAAAGGCGCCGGGGGATTGGGCGTCGTCGTTCAAGTTCAGTATGGCTTTCTTCACGATCCCGCTTTGTACGCATACAAATCACCCCATCCGATTTATGCGCAGGACCGCACAACGCCGCCTCACGGCCGGCGCGTGCGGTCCTGTGGTTTGCGCGAGGCCCGGGATTCCGGACCGGCGTCGGCGTCAGCGCTTGTTGCTCCTGCGCCAAACGCCCAGCTGTTCCGCTTCCCGGATCAATTCATCCCGAAAATCGGGATGCGCGATCGAAATAATCGCCTCGGCCCGCTCCCAGAACGTGCGTCCTTTCAGGTCCACGACGCCGTATTCCGTAACGAGGAAATGCACCATGGTCCGCGGCGCCGTCACGACGGCCCCGGGCGTGAGGACGGACTTGATTCTGGATACCAGCGCGCCCTTTTTCGTATAGGCGGAACTCATGCAGATGAAAGCCCGCCCGCCTTTCGAGCGATACGCGCCGTAGGTGAAATCCACCTGCCCGCCCGTTCCGCTGATCTGTCTGGTACCCGCGGATTCCGAACACACCTGCCCCAGAATATCCACCTCGACGCAGTTGTTGATCGCCACAACCTTGTCGTTTTTCGCGATCACGAAAGGATCGTTCGTGTAATCCACCGGATAGAAAGCGACCTGCGGATTGTCGTTGATGAAATCGTAGGTTGTTCGGCCGCCCAGCGCAAAGGTGCAGACGACCTTGTATTTGTCGATGTTCTTTCGCGCGCCCGTCACGCGGCCCGCGTCGATCATATCCACAAAGGAATCCACGAACATCTCCGTGTGGATGCCGAGGTCTTTCAGATCGGATTTTGCGATCATCGCGCCCACGGCGTTCGGCATACCGCCGATCCCCAGTTGCAGACAGTCCCCGTCCTCCAGGCGTTCCATAATCAATTCCGCGATCTTCTGATCCGTCTCGCTCGGAACGATGGGCGGCAGTTCCGGCAGCAGCCAATTCGCCTCCGTGATCTTGGACACCTTGCTGATGTGGACGGCCTCTTGAAAACCGCCGTAGCACTTGGGCATGTTGGGATTCACTTCGAGTATGATCGTATCCGCGGTTTCGCAGAGCGCCATCGCGTGCGACACCTGCGGCCCAAAATTGAAATATCCCCATTCGTCCATCGGGGGAACGGCCAGAAACAACACGTTTGTATCGATGTGTTCCCTGTAATACCGCGGCTGTTCGTGATACAGCACCGGCAGATGCCAGCACAGACCTTGGTCACTGAGTACCCTTTCAAAGGCGCCCAGATGCGTGCTGTTATACGTGAAATGCGCGTTTTCGGGATCCGCTTTCACCACCTCCGGCGTCCCGATGCGCGAGGTTCCGCGAATCTTCACGTCGAACAGCTCGTCCTTTCTCTTGGCAAGCGCCCTGTCCAATTCCACGACCTGACCCGCGAAAGCGCCGTATTCCACCCAATCTCCGGATTTGACCGCTCGGACGGCCTCATCCGCCGTAACCAGTTTGCGCCTGTATTCTTCTCGATAATTCACTTCAAGACCTGCCTTTCACCCGAATCAATCGATAAAGTATCGGTCCTCCATCTGCAAGAACGCCGCGTCATTCTTCACAATCGCGTCCAGCCGGCCCGTCACCTGCGGCAGTATGGCGCCGATGAAGAACTTGGCGGTGTTGATCTTGGAGTTGAGGAAATCGGCGTCGGTCTCGGCATCGGCTTTCAGCTTCTCGGAAGCCGTGACCGACTGCGAAAGGAGCATCCACGCCGTCGCAAGGTCTATCGCGATGTTCAGGTAAGGCGTCGCGAAAGAGTAGGCCAAGAACGCGTTTTCTTTCAGGCGCGCCCGCAAAAGATCGCTCGTTTCGACGAACTTATTTACATATATTTCCATATCCGCCGCGTAAGCGGACAGTTCGGGGATCGCCTCGGCCGCCCGTATGACGGCGCGCATCTCGTCGATCAGCGCTTTGAAAGCGGTCGCGTCCCGCATGACGATCTTGCGTCCCAGCAGATCGTTCGCCTGTATGCCGTTGGTTCCCTCGTAGATGCTCGTGATCTTGCAATCGCGCGCCAACTGCTCCACGTAGTATTCTTGGCAGTATCCGTAGCCGCCGAAAATTTGAATCGCCGCGGTGCAGACATCGAAGCCCCTTTCGGAGCCGCCCGCCTTGCAGATCGGCGTCAGGATTTCAACCAAGTCGCTGTACTTCTGCCTCTCGGCCTCGTCCGAGACGAGTTCCTTCAGATCCAGACATTTGGCGGCGTACAGCAGGAGTGCGCGGATGCCCTCGGTGTAACTCTTCATGAAAAGGAGATTTCTTCTCACGTCGGGATGCTCGATGATGGGCACCTGCGGACCCGTCTTTTGTCCGAACGCGACGCCCTGCTTCCGTTCCCGCGCAAAATCCAAGGCGTGCAGATAGGCGGAACTGCCCATGGAGATGCCCTCCATGCCCACCACGATGCGCTGCTCGTTCATCATGTTGAACATGGTGACGATGCCCTTGCAGCGGCCGCCGATCAACTCGCCGATGCAGTTGTCGTTGTCGCCGTAGGCCAAGGAGGCCGTGGCGGAGCCTTTCATGCCCATCTTATGCTCGATGCCCGTGCAGACGACATCGTTGTCCGCCCCAAGGCTTCCGTCGTCATTGACCCTGATCTTGGGGACGATGAAGCAGGACAGACCCTTCGTGCCCTCGGGATCGCCCTCCACTCTGGCCAAAAGGATATGCACGATGTTCTCCGTGAGGTCCGAATCCCCCTGGCTGATGAATATCTTGTTGCCCTTGATCTTGTATGTCCCGTCCTCGTTCGGCGTCGCTTTCGTGCGGATGGCGCCCACGTCGCTGCCCGCCTCCGGCTCGGTGAGGTCCATGCAGCCGCCCCACACGCCCTCCCAGACGGGACCCAGATACTTCGCCTTTTGCTCCTCCGTCCCGAATATCTCAATGACCTTTCCCGCGCTGTGCGTGAGGCAGGTATAGACCATCAGGGACTGATTGGCCGCGAAGAACAGCATCTGCGTGAGGTAGTTGAGCATCGCAGGCATCTGCTGTCCGCCGAGATCGAAATCCTCTGCGGGCGCCGTCCAGCCCCCCTCGCAGAACTTCTTATAGGCCGCGTGAAACGCCGCCGGAACCGTCACCTTGCCGTTGTCGAAAGCCACCCCCGTCTTGTCGCCCGTTTCGTTGATGGGATAATACTCGCTCACCGCCAGCTTTTCCGCCGTGTCGATCGCCATATCGACCGTGTCTTTCGCATAGTCGCTGAACTTCTCGTACGCGAACAGATCGGCTATCTTCAACTGATCGTAGATAGCAAATCCGGCGTCTTTCAGGTCTATTAATTTGTTACCCATGAATCCTCCCATGCGACCTTTCGGTCGTCGTAAGCCGCACGCCGGCTCGGAATGGACAAGCCCGCAGTAAAACCGCGGGGTATCGTCCCGGCGTTCATTGATATATTTTCCCCGGAACCGAGCGAAGCCGCGAGGAACGCAAAGCCCGAGGAAGAAAGCGCCCGCGCGCCTACTTTATGTTTTCGATTATGAACGCCCCGGCCGGTCCGCCGCTGGCGCACATGGAAGAACACGCGTAACGGCCGCCGCGCCGTTTCAGTTCGTAGACGGCCGCCATGATGATGCGCGCGCCCGTCATACCCACGGGATGCCCGAGGGGGATGCCGGAGCCGTAGGCGTTTAAGCGATCCAAGGGTATCTTGAGTTCGCGGTTGCAGCCGAGTACCTGCGCGGCGAAAGCCTCGTTCAACTCCCAGTAATCGATATCGTTCAGGTCCAGCTCGGCGTACCGCAGCGCCTTGTGTACGGCCGGCACCACGCCCATGCCCATGATGCGCGGCTCAACCGATCCGGTCGCGGCCGATACGACGCGCGCCAAGGGTTTTATTCCCAGTTCTTTCGCCTTGTCCGCCGACATCATGATGACAGCCGCCGCGCCGTCGTTCAGACCGGAGGCGTTGAAAGCCGTGACCGTCCCGTCTTTTTTGAAAACGGGGCGCAGCTTCGCCGCCATTTCGAGCGTGTAATCCCGCTGCGGATGCTCGTCGGTGTCGAATATCTGCACGCCCTTGCGCGACTTGATCTCCACGGGGACGATCTCCTCCTTGAAGATGCCCGTATCCATCGCCTTGCAAGCCCGCTCGTGGCTCATCACGGCATACTCGTCCTGCTCCTCGCGGCTGATCCCGTACTGCTCGGCGATGTTTTCGGCCGTAACGCCCATGTGGTAGCCCTCAAAGGCGCAGACCAAACCGCCGATCATCATGCTATCCTGCACCGTCTCGCCGTCGCCCAGGCGGTACCCCTTGCGCGCGTTCATGAGAAGGTAAGGCGCGTTTGACATGCTCTCCATGCCGACTGCGGCGCCCACCTCTATGCGGCCGAGCATAATGGCCTGCGAGAGAAAGTCCGCGGCGCGCATGGACGAGGGGCACTGCTGGTGTACGGTCGTGGATGTGGTTTCGACGGGACAGCCGGCTTTCAGCGTAACCCATCTGGCCGAGTTGCCGGGAGCGCCGGCCTGATTCACGTGTCCGGCGATGACTTCCTCTATCAGATCGGCTTCGATCCCCGCCCTTTCTATGGCGCCTTTCAGCGCCAAGGTCCCGAGTTCATGCGCTTTCAACGACTGCAATCCGCCCATATAATCGCCGATGGCCGTGCGCGCGCCCGCCGCGATTACAACCTCTTTCAACATAATTGCCTCCATTGCAGCCTATGGCCGCCACAAATAATACGCGAAAATATTCCTCTGTGAAGATTCTGTTTTCACGCCTGCTTCCTGCCATCATCTCCCTATGAACGCGGCCTTGCGCTTTTCCATAAATGCGCGCATCCCCTCTTTCTGATCCGCAGTGGCGAAGAGCAGGGCCCAGTGACTCGCCTCAAACGCGGAACCCGTATCGAGGTCCGTATCGGCGGCGGCGTTGATGCACGCCTTTGCCAGCTTCAGCGCGACAGACGCCTTGCCCGCAAGCTCCTCGGCCAGCTTCAGAGCCTTCTCCAAGGGGCTCTCCGCCAAAACATCGACCAAGCCGCATTTCCAAGGCCGCCTCGCCCTTGAGCGTCGCGCCCGTGAAGATCAATTGCTTCGCCTTGGAAAGCCCGACCAGCCGCGGAAGCCGTTGCGTGCCGCCCGCCCCCGGGAATATGCCGAGATTGATCTCCGGGAAACCCATCTTCGCGTCCGGCGCCGCGATCCTGATATCGCAGCACAGCGCCAGTTCCATGCCGCCGCCGAGGGCAAAGCCCTCGATGGCCGCGATCACGGGCTTCGGGCAGTTCGCGATCTTGTTGAAGGTCTTGGAAAAAGAGAAAGCGCGGGCTTCCTCCGGACTGAGTTCCGCCATATTGGTGATGTCGGCACCCGCCGCGAAGTTCTTTTCGCCCGTTATAACGACGGCCCCCGTATTCTTATCGGCGGCAAGTTCGTCAAAGACCTTGTCGAGTTCGGCGACCGTCTCCGCGTTCAGGGCGTTCAGACTCTTGGGACGGTTCAAATTTATGATGGAAACATTGTTTTCGTTGCGGACGATTATGTTTTTGCAGAGCATCTTCCTCACATACCCTTTCTTTATCTTTCCGTGTAGTCGTAATAACCTTTCCCCGTCTTACGGCCGTAGTCGCCCCTTCCGAATCGTTCCGTCAGGCTGGGACTGGGCCTATCATCTAAATTTCCCGTTTCTCGGAAACGTTCCATGCCGAGATGATATTCGAGATCGATGCCCGTCATGTCCAGCAGTTCAAAAGGACCCATCGGATGTCCGAACGCGCCCTTGACCGCGGCATCTATATCCTCGATCGACGCAATCCCCTGATCCAGCAGATAGCAGGCCTCCTTGGTCAAGACGCTGAAAATTCGATTGCACAGAAACCCGTAGATTTCCTTTTTGACTTTGGCGGGTTTTTTTCCGAGTGCGCGCGCCAACTCCATGACTTTCTCCACCGTATCGTCGGACACATGCGGCCCCTGTACGACCTCTACAGT
This sequence comes from Eubacteriales Family XIII. Incertae Sedis bacterium, assembly GCA_031278255.1. GTDB lineage: Bacteria > Bacillota > Clostridia > Peptostreptococcales > Anaerovoracaceae > JAITLA01. Next base: position 21,078 of record JAITKU010000247.1, read on the forward strand.
CTGCATGATCAGAGCGGGATTGAAGAAGTGCATGTTGAGTACCTTGTCGGGGCGCGCGGTCGCGTCCGCGATCTTGGAACTGACCAGATAGGAACTGTTCGTGGCCAGAATGGCATGCGGCGGCGCAATTCCGTCCAGCTGCGCGAAGATATTCCGCTTGACGGCAAGGTCCTCGACGGCGGCTTCTATGACGATATCCGCGTTATTCGCGGCCTCCTCTAAGCCGGAGACAAAATGCAGGTGCTTGTTCACATACTCTATCTGCGCGTCGGTGATCTTCTCTTTCGCTTTCCGCTTGGGCAACCAGCCGTCCACGAAGTCCTGCGCCCGCCGCAAAGCCTCCGGCGAGGTGTCCGCGCAATAGGTCTCAAAGCCCGAAACGGCGGCAAGCAACGCGATCTGTTGCCCCATCAAGCCCGCCCCTACCACGCATACCGTTTTGATGTCCATTGTCAGTTATACCTCCTTTTGAAAATCAGATATATTGTAATTTCACTACTGTCCGAATACGGTTTTGCCGCCCAGGATCGTCTGTTCCACTTTCATCTCCATGATCCGCTCGGGATCATCGTCAACCATCGTGGGATCGATGTTCGTGACAACGATGTCCGCCAGTTTTCCCGCTTCCAGCGTCCCTTTCCGATGTTCGTCGAAAGTCAGATACGCGCCGGCCGCCGTATAGGAGTATATGACCTCCTGCGCGGTGATCCGCTCTTTCTCGCCGCAGGACAGACCGCTCACCGACTTCCGCACGATGGCCGCGCGGATGATCGGCTTCGGATCGATGGCCGCCACGGGGAAGTCGCTGCCGGACGCGACGACGATGCCGCCGTCCAGCAAAGAACGGAATGGAAAGGATTGCGAAACGCGTTCCCCGTAATTCCTCGTAAGCGTATCGCCGAAATAATACAGGAAACCCGGATTCATAAGGGGCAGGACACCCTCCTTGATCACCCGCTCGATGAGGGGCGGATAACAGAACGAGCAGTGTTCTATCCGATGCCGCGCGTCCTTACGCGGCAGACGCTCCTGCGCTTTCTTGTAAGCGTCCAACACCATGGTGATCGCGATATCGCCGATCGCGTGCGTGGAAACCTGCACGCCCTGCGAATGCGCTTCCCACACCATCTCGTCCAAGGCTTCCTGCGTGTGATACGTGAGTCCCGCGTTGCCGTCGTACGCGCTCGGCTCGGACATGCGCGCCGTGCCGGCGCCGCCGCTGCCGTCCAGCATGATCTTGCGCCCCTGCAGCTTGAACAGATCGTTGCCGAGGGGAATGGGCGCGCACGCGTCGCGCAGCCTCTTATACATGGCGTCGAGACAATAGGCGGCGACCCTGACTGTGAGGTTTCCGTCTTTCAAGACCCTGTCCCAAACAGCGAGATCCTTTCCCTCTCCGCCGGGTACGCCCATTCCCGTCGTACTCGTGATGCCGAGCGCGTTGTACATCCCGCTCAGACGCTTCATCGTCCTCGACAGTTGGGCCGCGCCCACGGGCGGTATGACCTCCGTCATCGCGGAATACGCCGTCTCGCAGAGGCGCCCCGTCAGCTTGCCGTCCCTCTTGACGATCTCGCCCCCGGGCGGATCCTCCGTATCGGGACCGTAACCCCGCGCTTTCATCGCGAGCGAATTCGCAAGCCCCACGTGCAGGCATACGCGCGAGATGGCCAAGGGATGGTCCGGAACGGCGGCGTCCAGTTCCTCGAGGTTCGGTTCCCGGCCCTCCGCGAAAAGGCCCTCGTCGTAACCGTAAGCCTCCACCCATTCGCCCGCGGGCGTCTCGGCGGCCCGCGCCTTGAGTCTCTCGAAGAATTCGCCGTGAGACTTCGCGCCCGTAAGGTTCACCTTGGACAGGATGCCCACGCCGAACAGGGGATGGCTGTGGTTGTCGTTGAAGCCGGGCAATACCGTCTTGCCCGCGAGGTCAAGGATCTTGGTATCCGGACCCGTTACCGTCGCAAAGTCCTCGAAATCCCCCACACCCAGGATTGTATCGCCAAAGACGGCGAGCGCGGACCCGACGGGATTCTTTTTGTCCATTGTGCGAATGTTCGCGTTCTTGATCACGAAATCGGCCTTGAATGACATGACAAACTCCTCCTCTTTTCAAAACGTCTCTTAAATGTTATTGCTGCCCGGTTTTGAAAGGCGGCGGACGGAGCCCTGAGCCGTCAAGCCGCCTGTTCAACAATTGATTTACGTTTTGCGCTTCAATCGAACGATCTAAGCCGGCGTCTTGCCTTCTTCTTTCGCGGCGACTTTCGCGTAGACACCCGGCTTGACCTTGAACGCGAGGAACATGGTCAGCAGCATGATCGCCATGAGAACGATCTCGGTGCCCCACAGTCCGACGTATGAACCGCTGACCTTGAAGATCAAGGTGCCGGCCAAGGGACCCATGCTGGCGCCCAGACTGCAGCCCATGTTGCAGATGCCGACGAGGGAACCGTAATCGCGATTACCGAACAGCTCTCCCACGATCAGCGGCACCGCCACCGTGGCGAGCGCATTCCCGACGCCGAATACGGCGACGGCGAAGTAGGCCAGTATCGGAACTTGGGAAGCGCCGATCAGCAGCAACAAACCGATGATCAAGAGCGAGATCGCGATCGTCGAACCCATTCGCGCGCCCCATTTGTCGCAGGCGACGCCCACGATCAGCTTGCCGAATATGACGGCCAGGGCCGCGATGGACATAAGCGAAGCCCCCGTGACCGGATCGAAACCCACGGCGTTGAAATAGAGATACGCGTTGTACATGAATACCAGCGAGGTCAACGAGAACAGGAAGAAAGTGATGAAGATGATCCAAAACAGGGGCGAGCCGATCGCCTGCTTGGTGGTCAGGCCGACTTTCGCCGCCGCCTGCGCCGTTGCGCCGCCCTCGACCGCGCCGAGCTGCGGTATACCCTTTTCCTGCGGCGATTTCACGACGATCGCCAAAATCAAGGGCACGAGGAGGAGCGTCAACAGGGCGAGCAGGCGATAGGACATCCTCCAGCCGTAGGTGGAATTGATATAGGCCAGCACGGGATTCAGGATCATCGTGCCGATGCCGCTGCCGGTCATCGCAATGCCCATGGCCTTGCCTCTGATCTTCGGGCCGAACCAGAACGTAACGAGGAGCGCGACGGCGATGTGGATGATGAACATGCTGGCAAAACCGATAATGGCGGAAAGTACATAAAAATGCCACACCTGCGAGGCGAAAGAGTAACCCAAGAAGCAGACGGCCGTGACGGCGGCCGCGCACGCCATCAGGAGTTTGGTGTTGTACTTCTGCAAGAGTTTGCCGACGATCAGCGCGGCCAACATGCCGGTCAGTCCGGCGAGCGTCGTGTGTACGGTAAAGACGCTGACATCCACGTTCCATTCCGTCGTAACGGGAGCGGTAAAGATTCCCGGCAAACTGACGACCGCAGAAAAGACGACACCCATGAGACACATGCCTGTGATGACGATCCACCACCCGTAATAGAAGCCTTTCTGTGAAGTATCCTGTGCCATTGTAAATCCTCCATTCTTTAATAAAATACACGCCTTCGGACGACTCAAAGGCTTGTGCGCAAACCGCCCGGGCAAACATCGGTTCCGCCGCTCGCCCCCGGTGAATCCGAAGAGGGCTGACTGTTTGATTGCAAACTCCAAAAGGGCGCGTACCCTCCGTGAGACTGCTTTCGTCCGATAAATCTCCGGTGAATGGGCTGCGCGGCAAAGGCACTCTTCATGCGCCGCGCGACAGATAATTTACAATATTGCGAATGTTTAAAAAATATGCAATAAGTGTGCCAACGCCGACAAGGCGGGAATTTCAATTGAAAACGGAAATCGAGCAAGTTTTTACAGAAAGGTTTGATGAAAAAAATCATCTGTTTTTTGCGCCATTCCGCGCGACGCGTCGAAACGCGAAAAAATCAGCAGTACCGTCGGCATGTACGCATGATGAAAAAAGGAATCGGATTTGATTACTTTTTTACCTTGCAATGCGCAGACGCGCCATCTTTTTTACGATCGTCGATTGATTCAGCCCCAGGGCCGCGGACATTTTTCTCGTCGTGCCGTATTGCTTGAGCGCCTTGCGCAGCAAAGCCGCCTCATAATCGTTCACGATATCCTTGTAATTCCGATCGAATAAAATCTCCTCGGGTCTGGGCCGCAAAGACTTGCTGCCGCGCAGCGTCTCGTCCGTCAGGCTCTCGATCGTGTCCCCCTCGCTCGTGACCACGGCCCGCTCCACCATATTTTCCAGTTCCCTGACATTCCCCGGCCAGTTGTGGTTCAGCGTCTGCTTGATCGCGGAAGCGCCGAAGGACTTGGAAAGCTTGTACTTCGCGTTGTATTTGCCCAGAAAATGATGCACGAGCGCCGGGATGTCCTCTTTCCTGTCGCGCAGCGGCGGCACGAAGATGGGCACCACGTTGAGCCGGTAGTACAGGTCCGGACGGAAATGCCCCGCGGCCACCATCTCGCTCAGGTCCTCGTTCGTAGCGGCGATGACGCGCACATCTATCTTCCGCGGCGCGACGCCGCCCACGCGCATGATCTCCTGCGATTGCAGGACGCGCAGAAGCTTCACCTGCAACGGGATGGGCAGGGCGCCGATCTCGTCGAGGAAAATGGTGCCGTTGTTGGCGATCTCGAGGATGCCGAGCTTCCCTTTCTTGCCCGCCCCGGTAAAGGCGCCCGGTTCATAGCCGAACAGCTCCGATTCGAGCAGGGCCTCCGGTATCGCGCCGCAGTTGATCTTCACGAAAGCCTTGTCCGCCCTGTTCCCGGAACTGAACAGGATCTCCGCCACAACCTCCTTGCCGACGCCGGATTCGCCCGTGATGAGGACGGTGGAATCCACCCGCGCGATATGCAGTATCGTCTCCAGCAGACGCCGGCTGCCGGGGTCCGTGAACACGTATTTTTCGGAGGCGACCGATTTTTTCACCTCCTGCCGGTACAGAATCTCAAGCCGGTTCACCTGCCGCTCCAGTTCGTGCGCGCGGGTGATGTCCTGTATATCCGCGACGAAGCCGCTGCAGGTCCCGTCTTTCGCGATAATCGGGTTCACCGCGGCCATGAGGCGCGTTTCGCCCAGCTTCGCGTAGCGCGAAAGCCCCTTTGCGCCCTTGTCGCCGGGTTTTCCCTCCCGAACGCGCAGGCGATCGAGGATATCCTCCCCGAATATGTGTTTGTACGCTTCGATGTTCTTGCCGATGATCGCATCCGTCGCCTCCGCGAAGATATCCGCCAGCGCCGTGTTCACCTTGACGATATTGCCCCGTTCATCCGTCACGAGTATGCCGTCCGAGGAGGTTTCAATGATGGTTTCCAATTCCCGCATGAGTTCTTTCGTCTGCGACAATTCCTCATAAACAACCGCCAATTCCGTGAAATCGTTGATGATCGCGATCCCGATCTCACGCTCCCCCTCCACCTTCGTGCAGGTCACGAGGAAAGTTTTGTCCCCGTGGCGAATCTTGCGGTTGATCGCCGCCTGCCCGGATTGCATGACCTCCGACATGCCGGCCTGCGGAAAAACCTCGTTGATGTTTTTCCCGATCACCGCGTCGATATCCACGCTCAGAGCCGCCGCGGCCGCGGGGTTGACCACGCGAATCTTCTCCGCGGCGTCAATGGTGACGATGCCGTTGTAAAGCCCCTTGATGATCGCGTCCAGTTCCAAACGAAGGAATTTTGTGGAATTATAATAGGCGCGTATCGTGTCCGGCATGGAATAAAGGCCCACCAATCGCTCGTCTTTCACGACGGGAAGCGCGCTGACGGGCCGCCCGATCAACTCGTCGATATCCTCCTCCGGTTCGATCACGATCGGGTTTTTGATCATGACTTTCTCCAGCGGAACGCTTTGATCTATGGCCTCATGCAGCAGGCGGAAAGCCCGCGCGAGGCTTATGACGCCCGTCATCACCCCCTTGTCGTCCACGATGGGAATTCCGTTGGTCTTGTGGGACGCAAAGACGTCGACGGCCTTGCCGAAGGGGTCCTTTTCGTTCAGGGTGATGGGATCCCTGTTCATATATTGACTTATTTCCAAAGCGCACCTCCCCTCGCACAGCTTGGCGACAAACGCACGGGACATTCGTTTTGTATATACTATAATGCGTTTTGGGGGAATATGCAAGCGGTATGGCAGGAAAAGTTATGCAGCGTACCCAAAGCGGTAACCGCCCCCGTCTCCCTACAGCGGCACTCGAAAATGCGGGGGCGCGTTCAGCCCGCGTTCCCGAAACGCCAGGGTATAGATTTTTTTGTTGAAATCCAGTATCCCCTCCCTGCGCATCTTGTTCAATTCCAAAGAAAGCGAACTTCTGTCGAGGCAGAGGTATTGCGCGAGTTCCTCTTGGTTCATGTCGATATCGATCGTAAGACTGCCGCGCTTCTCGCTGAGGATGCTGAAATAGGCCATGATCCGGCCGCGCACCGTACGCATGGCCAATATGTCCGACTTGTACATAAGGCGAATGTTCTCGTCCGCCAGAATCGCCGCTATGCGATCGAAGAGCGCCTTGTTCACGGCGGCGGACACGGCCTCGCCTTGAATCAGGTCATCGAAAGACAACCATATGATGCGCCCGCTTCGGTTGGCCGTGATCGTGGTCGGGCCGGTCCTGAAAGAAGAGCAGACCGCGTCGAGGTTGACCGCGGCGTACGGGGAAAACGTGCGTATGATCTGCACCCGGCCGTTTATGTGATATTTTTCGCTCAGCAGACCGCCTCGGATCAAGACGCCGATTTCCGAAACCGGCGCCCCCTGACGGACAAGCACGTCTTTCCTTTCAAAATCCTGTACGCGTCGCCGCACCGAAGCGCATATCTTCGCGAAGTCCGCATCCGTGAATCCCCTGAAAAGTTCCGCATTTCGCAATAAATCCAAATCCATATCCATAGCCGTCTCCGTAAGGACGCGGGTATTAAGAAACCCCCGTGGCTGTTCTATATAGAACACTTTCCGCTTCCAGTATATCATAGAATCGCAACGATGTGCAAATTTTTTCGCGCAATCTTTCGTCTTGTCAAACGTGCAAAAATGCGATACAATTTCCACAGTGACACAAAAACAAACGGACGCGAGGACGTATTTGACATGCAGGCAAACAATGAACGGACGTGGGGCGTTTCCGCTGCCGTCGGCGCTTATCTCATCTGGGGTTTTCTTGTGCTTTATTGGAGGCTGATCGACGATCTGCCCTCCCTCGATATCATCTGTTATCGCATCGTGTGGACGCCGGCGTTCATGCTGCTTTTGTTTGCGGCGGTCGGCGGGTGGCGCGGCGTCTTTGCGAGCGAGGTCAGGGGGCTTTTCGGCAACCCCGGGCAGGCGCTGCGCCTGTTCGCCGCCTCGCTGCTGATCTCGCTCAACTGGTTCACCTATGTGTTCGCCGTCAATCACAACCACGTGGCGGAAGCGAGCCTCGGGTATTTCATCAATCCCCTGCTCAACTTCGTCCTGTCCATCCTCTTTTTGCGGGAACGCCTGTCGCGCGCGGGCGCGGTCGCCTGCGTCTTTGCCCTCGCCGGCGTGATCGTCGTCAGCGTGCAGGCGGGCGTCGTTCCTTGGATATCCCTCGTATTGGCCCTGACCTTTTCCCTGTACGGACTGATCAAGGTCCGGATCAAGCTGCATTCCTATACCGGCTTGATGATGGAAACCCTGCTGATATTGCCTTTGGCGCTCATCTACCTTTCGGTTTTCGCCGACGCCGGTTTTATGGGCTGCGACGCCAAGGCAAACGCGCTCGTAATCGGCGCGGGCATCGCGACCGCCGTGCCGCTTTTGCTCTTCGCGGAAGCCGTCCCGAGGATATCCTATATTTCCGTCGGCTTTATCCAGTACATCAGTCCCTCGATCACCTTTCTCCTGTCCGTGTTCGTGTTCAGGGAACCCATCCCGCCGATGAAACTGCTCGGGTTTTGCTTCATCTGGATCGGCATCCTGATCTTCTGCATAGACAGCGTTCGCACGGCGAGGGGCCGCGACCCGCGGAGGCGGACGGAGGAGGCCGAGGCTTAGACGCAAAATCCCCCTTGACGAAAACGAATGCCTGTTCTATACTTAAATTCATGATATAACGCGATGTGCGGGCGTTTTGCATGTGGAACCGGGTGAAATCCCCGGGCGGGGTTTTGCGTCGACGGCGCGGACACTTATACGGTTTTCACCGGTATCGGGAGAAGTTCGCGTGGAGCGATATCGAATCGAGAATCTGAAATTCACGTATCCGGAACGCGAAAAGCCCGCGCTGGACGGCGTGGACCTGATCGTCCGGCAGGGCGAATTCCTGACGCTCTGCGGCGTGTCCGGCTGCGGCAAGACGACGCTCCTGCGACATCTGAAGCCCATCCTCACGCCGCACGGCGCGCGGAGCGGCGAGATACGCTTCGACGGCGCGCCGATTTCCGCGCTGAAAGAGCGGGAGCAGAGCGCGCGGATCGGCTTCGTCATGCAGAGTCCGGAGAATCAAATCGTCACGGACAAGGTGTGGCACGAACTGGCTTTCGGTCCGGAGAGTCTCGGCGCGCCGCAGGAGGAGATTCGTCTGCGCGTCGCGGAAATGGCGTCTTTCTTCGGGATACAGACGTGGTTCCACAAGAACGTGACAGAATTGTCCGGCGGGCAGAAGCAGCTTCTGAACCTCGCGTCCGTCATGACAATGCATCCGGAGGTCCTGCTTCTGGACGAGCCGACGAGCCGTCTGGACCCGATCGCGGCCTCGGAATTTCTCACCGTCGTCGGCAAGATCAACCGCGAACTCGGCATTACGGTAATCCTCAGCGAACACAGGCCGGAGGAGGTCTTTCCCCTCTGCGATCGCGTCGCCGTCATGGAGGCGGGCAAAATCGTCGCGGACGGGACGCCCGCCGCGGTCGGCGCGCTGCTTGGGAAACGCGGCCACGGGATGTTCTTTGCCATGCCCGCACCCATGCGCATATGGGCGGCGGTCCCCAAAAGGGGGGCGGAAAGCGCCTGTCCCGTCACCGTCAGGGAGGGGCGGGATTGGCTGAACCGTTTGGCGGCGGACGGTCTTTGTCCCCCCGCGCGCGAAGCGGAAGCCGCGGACCGCGCGCCGAAGCCGAAAATGCCGCCGGCCGCGGAGTTGGACGATCTGTGGTTCCGCTACGAAAAAAACGCGCCCGACGTGATCAAGGGCCTGTCGTTCAAGGCGTACGGCGGAACGATCACGGCCATCCTCGGCGGCAACGGCACGGGCAAGACGACGGCGCTGTCGCTGATCTGCGGCATCAACAAACCCTATCGCGGCAAGGTGCGCATCGCGGGCGAACCCCTTGAAAAACACGCGGGCAGCCTCTTTTCCGGTCTGCTCGGCGTCCTGCCGCAAAATCCGCAGGCGCTGTTCGTGCAAAAGACCGTCGAGGCCGATCTGCTGGAAATCCTCGCGGGCGCGAAGCTTTCCAAGGAGGAAAAGCGGAAGCGGATCGCCCGGGTGTCCGCGCTGTGCCGCCTGGAGGGACTCCTGTCCGCCCATCCCTACGATCTGTCCGGCGGCGAACAGCAGCGCGCGGCGCTCGCGAAGGTGCTGCTCCTGCGGCCGCGCATCCTGCTTCTCGATGAGCCGACCAAGGGACTCGACGCCGCGTTCAAACGCGTGTTTGCGGGGATATTGAAGCGGCTCGCGGCCTCGGGCGTCGCCGTCATCCTCGTGAGCCACGACCTTGAATTTTGCGCCGAATACGCGGACAGATGCGCGCTGTTCTTCGACGGCAATATCATCACGGAGGGCGCGCCGCGCGATTTTTTTTCGGGCAACAGCTTCTATACGACGGCCGCAAACCGCATGGCGCGGGACCTCCTGCCCAAGGCCGTCACGCCGCAGGATGTGATCGCGGCGCTCGGCGGGGAAATACCCGCGCCGCCGCCCATCCCCGAGGAGGACGCGCCGGCGTACGATCTTGACGCGCCCGCCTGCGGAGAGGCGGCCGCGCGCGCCGCCGAGGGAGCAAAGGAAGAAAACCCGCCCGCGCAAGGCCCGCCCGCAAACGCGTCGCGCGTGCGTCTCACGCCCGCGCGCAGGCTCGCCGTCACGCTCGCGACGTTCTGCCTCATCGCTACGGCGCTCTTCGCGGGTACGCGTATCGAGGGTCTTACCGCTTTCGTTTCGGGCGGCGATTTGGCGATCGGCGCGGCAGAGGGCGCCGCCGTCCGGATGTACGTGGGCATCATACTCGCGCTCGCGGCGGAGGCCTGCGCGCTGGTATGCGCCCTGACGTGGAAAAGGGAGGAAAGGCCGCGCGCGCAGAGGCCCGCCCCGGAAAACCGCAGGCTGGCCGGGCGCACGCTCGCGGCGGCGGTGATGATCCTGCTGGCCGTCCCGCTGACCATCTACGTCGGCGTCTACTTTCTCGAGGATCGCAAATATTATTTTATATCCGTACTGATCATCCTCGAAACCATGCTGCCTTTCGCGCTGGTCTTTGAGAGCCGCAAGCCGCAGGCGCGGGAACTCGTGATCATCGCCGTGCTGTGCGCGATCGCCGTCGCGGGGCGAACCGCTTTTTTCATGCTGCCGCAGTTCAAGCCCGTACTCGCCCTCGTCATTATCGCGGGCGTCGCTTTCGGCGGCGAGGCGGGCTTTCTCGTCGGCGCGATGACGGGCTTCGTGAGCAATATGTTCTTCGGGCAGGGTCCGTGGACGCCTTGGCAGATGTTCGCGTTCGGCATCATCGGCTTCCTCGCGGGCGTGCTGTTTCGCAAGGGGCTGCTGCGCCGGGACCGCGGCGCGCTCTGCGTATTCGGCGCGCTGTCGACTTTCGCCGTCTACGGACTCATTATGGACAGCTCGATGGTGCTGATGTATCAGATACGGCCCGTGAAAGAGATGTTCTTCGCCGCGTATCTGCAGGGGCTTCCTTTCAACCTCGTCCACGCGACGGCCACGGCCGTTTTTCTCTTCATCATCTCCCGCGCCATGCTCGAAAAATTGGACCGGATCAAGGTGAAATACGGTCTGATCGAGCGGTGAGAATCCCCGCGGCGGGGCGAGCGGGCGCGCGCAAAAAAATAATTTGACACGGCGTCGATACGAGAGTAGAATATAAGCTGAGGAGAATTTTTTTTATTCGGAGGTTAGTTTTCGCTAACCAAAGGGCGAGATCGTCCGCTCCGCCGCGCGGCGGCCATCCGCCTCCGGCCCGGGCAAAACCCCGCCAACAATGGAAGGAGGAAAATATGAGTCAAGCAAAAGCCCGAAAGACGGGCATGGCGCGCCTGTGGGAACTGGCGTCCGTGAAGAAGCTCTTGGTCGCCTG
>JAITKU010000020.1 GCA_031278255.1 Eubacteriales Family XIII. Incertae Sedis bacterium
GTGGATAAGTCGATCAAGCTGCATATCGGCGCGAACGCGGGTCAGAACATGAATATATCCATCCTCGACTCATCCGCAAAGGCCCTCGGTATCAACAAGGTGGACCTAAAGGAACAAAAGACCTCCGACTTGGCCATTACGGCGATAGACAACGCCATCAACAAAGTGTCGTCCGAGCGCTCCAAGATGGGCGCCATCGTCAACAGGCTCGAACACACGATCGCGAACCTCGGCGTTGCAAACGAAAACATGTCCGCCGCAGAATCGAGAATCCGTGACGTCGATATGGCGAAAGAAATCATGGACTTCACAAAGAACCAGATTCTGTCGCAGGCCGCGCAGTCGATGCTCGCACAGGCCAACGCCCTGCCGCAAGGCATACTCCAGCTGCTCCAGTAAGGGCGGCTTGCGGATCGGCTTGTTCGATCGGCAGCGCGGAGCGCGCGCGAAAGGCAGGGAATCGAACGGCGGCGTTCATTCCGTATCCATATCATACTTACGCACACCTTTCAATTTTAGTGATGCACTGCATAGGAAAGGACCGCCGATCTCGGCGGTCCTTTCCGTTTCGGCGGCGGACCGGCGACGGATCGATGACGGATCGGCGACGGATCGGCGGCGGATCGGCGGCGGGTCATGGAATTTTTTATATTAATTTGAATATTTTTCATGTATTTTTCCCTTGACTTCGCCGCCTCGATACATTATAATATTTTCTGCGTGCGCTCATTCCCGCCGGGCGGCGGGGCGCGCGGGTACAGGTCGGGCATCCGGCCGCGGCCCAATCGTTATCGTACCGAAAGCAATCGTTTGTCGAATCCCCGGTTTCGCCTGCGGGCGGGAGAACGGGCCGTTCGCCGATTTCAGTAGGTAAGGAGGTTATGCACAGCATGAATGTAAAGTCTTATGTCGCAAAGCCTCAGGATATCCGGCGGAAGTGGCTCCTCATCGACGCCGACGGCAAGACCCTCGGCCGGCTCGCAAGCGAGGCCGCGTCCATCCTGAGAGGCAAGAAAAAACCCATCTTCACGCCCTTCATCGACACGGGCGATTACGTGATCGTCATAAACGCGGAGAAAGTCGCGGTGACGGGCAAAAAACGAAAAGAAAAGATTTACAAGAGGCACACGGGCTTCCCGGGCGGACTCCGGGAGATCACCTTTGAAAAACTCTTGGCAAGGCGCCCGGAGGAGATCATTCGGCACGCCGTCAAGGGCATGATGCCGAACGGCAAACTCGGCAGGCAGATGTACAAAAAACTGAAGGTATATGCGGGGCCGAACCACAGACACGCCGCGCAGAAGCCGGAAGTTTGGAATTTTTGAGGGAGGAGGATTAGACAATGGCCAAGTTGCAATACGCGGGTACGGGAAGAAGAAAATCGTCCATAGCCAGAGTCCGACTCATCCCCGGCAAGGGCAATATCACGATCAACAAGCGGTCGCTCGATGATTACTTCGGCATGGAAATCCTGCGGAAAGCCGTGAAATCCCCCCTTGCGATCGCGGGCGCGGAGGGAAAGTTCGACATACTCGCCACCGTCAAGGGCGGCGGTTTCACGGGGCAGGCGGGCGCTCTCCGCCACGGCGTAGCCCGCGCGCTCTGCGTCGCGGACCGCGAGACCTATAGGCCGCTTCTGAAATCGGCGGGCTTCCTCACGCGGGATCCGCGGATGAAAGAGAGAAAGAAGTACGGACTGAAGAAAGCGAGACGGGCTTCGCAGTTCTCGAAGCGTTAGACAAAACGCGGTTATATTTCAAATTCGGCTCCGTCCAGAATTGAAGCGCCAAAGGCGCACTTCAATTGCCCGCCGAACGGAAAGAAATCCTCGCCGCGTGCGCAAGTTGACGCCGATGCCGTATTTTTGCGTTTGACCGCGTTTTTTCGGAGGTTTGACCGTGCGAGACAGTTTTTCAAGCTATAATCCGATCATCAACCTGCTTTACTTCACCTCGGTAATGCTCTTCTCCATGTTCTTTATGCATCCGATCTGTCTCGCGCTGTCTTTCCTGTGCGCTTTTGCCTATTCCGTGTACCTGCGCGGCAAAAAGGCCCTGCGGACGGGCCTCCTGTTCATGCTGCCGATGTTGCTCGTCACGGCGCTGATCAATCCCGCGTTCAACCACGAGGGCGCGACGATCCTGCTCTATCTGCGCGACGGCAACCCGCTGACGCTGGAATCCATCGTCTACGGAATCGCCGCCGCGCTCATGCTCATAACGATCATATCCTGGTTTGTCTGCTACAGCAAGGTAATGACCTCCGATAAGCTCGTCTATCTGTTCGGACGGCTCATCCCCGCGCTCTCGCTCGTGCTGTCCATGGCCCTGCGCCTCGTGCCGCGCTTCAAGGCGCAGATCAAGGTCGTTTCCGACGCCCAAAAATGCGTCGGCCGCGATATCTCGAACGGGAATCTGCTTCGCCGCGCGCGGCACGGCATACGGATCGTATCCATCATGGTGACATGGGCGCTGGAAAACGCGATCGAAACGGCGGACAGTATGCGCTGCCGCGGCTACGGTCTGCCGGGGCGCACCGCCTTTTCCGTCTTTCGCTTCGACCGGCGCGACTTTGCGGCCCTCCTGTTCATCCTCGCCTGTGACGCGTACATCACCGCGGGCGCCTTGGCGGGCGGACTGTATTTCCGCTACTTCCCCTCCGTCGCGGGCGTGTGGGGCGGAACCTATCCCATCAGCCTCTTCGCCGTCTGTTTCGCGCTGTTCGCAATGCCCGTCGCGATCAATGTGCGGGAGGACCGGAAATGGAAGCTGCTCGAATCGAAGATCTGAACGAGGCCGCCCAATCCCCCGGCGAAAGGCCGGGACCGGCGCTTCATACAGCCGGCGTTTTCCGCGTGCGGCGCGTTATCTCCGCAGGTTTTCGCGTTTCCGGAGTTCCTCCGTCTTTTTGTAAAAACTGCGTTCCGACATATTGCACAGTGCGGCGACCTCGGTCGTATCGATCTCCTTGTCGCGCCAGCGCCGGTACAGTTCGTCAAAATTGTCGGGCAGGGGCAGTGGGTCCTTGCCCCATTTCACGCCCCGCGCTTTTGCGGCGGCGATACCCTCCGCCTGACGCCGGCGGATGTTCTCGCGTTCGAGCTGCGCGGCAAACGACAAGACCTGCAACACCAAATCGGCGATAAACGAACCGAGCAGGTCCTTCGCGTGGCCGGTATCGAGAAGCGGCATATCGAGTACGCGGATATCCGCGCCGAGTTCGATCGTGATGTGACGCCATTGTTCCCGCACCTCCGCGTAGTTGCGTCCCAGACGATCCAGCGAGGTGACGATGAGCGTATCGCCGCGGCGCAGACGCTTGATCATGCGAAGGTAAGCCGGGCGCTCGAAATCCTTGCCGCTCAATTTCTCCACATACAGGTTTTCCTGCGGAATATCGAACGGTGCGAGCGCAATGCACTGACGGTCGGCGTTCTGATCGGTTGCCGAAACGCGAACATACCCAAATCTTTTCATACTCTTGCCCCTTTCTCTGTGCGGATTGCAGTCATGTCTTTCCGCCGCAACTTGCCGTGAAATATGAAAACCCGCAATCCCGCAACTCATGTTGAACAGATGTTTTCCGAGTCTGCGGGCTTTGCCCGCAGACTCGGAAAGCATCCGTCCCGCAATTGACGCGCGCCCTTGGCGCTTCAATTGCCGCACGCGGCCAAAATCAAAGCATTCTGTCATTGGAATTTGGCTCCGTCAAATTTGAGCGCGGAGCGCATCCAAATTGTTGAACGACGGCGTC
>JAITKU010000026.1 GCA_031278255.1 Eubacteriales Family XIII. Incertae Sedis bacterium
AGGGCTTTGCCCGCCGCCCCTCAAAACATAGGCGTCAGTGGGGGATTGCACCCGCCACCGGCAGCTTGGAAAGTTGAAACCCGCCGCCTGTAGAGGCGGGGGACTGACGCCGTCGTTCATCCATCTGTCGCGCACCGCGCCCTCGGTCTACCATTGTATCGCATCTTTCTGCCACTTGAGCAGCTTCGCGTTCAGTCTGAACAGCAAGGTGATGACGCCGGAAAACAGAATGAGGATAATGATGATGCCCGCGTATACCTTGTCGTATTCGCCCCAAGCGGTCGCGAGGTTGATAAAATAGCCGAGTCCGGACTTCACGCCGAGCATCTCCGCGCTGATCAGGGCGATACAGGAAATCGTCATGCCCATGAATGCGCCCATAAAGAGATTCGGGACCGCCGACGGAAGCGCCACGCGAAACAGCAGGTAGCGCTCGTCCGCGCCGAGCGTCCGCGCCACCTCATAGTAAGCGCTTGGGACGCTCAGGATGCCGGTCGTCGTCATCAGCGTGGCGGGGAACCAGACGCCGAACGCGATCACAAAGACGCTTCCGGCGAACAGGGTGGGCATGATCACGATGATAAGGGGGAGCCATACGACCGTGGGAATCGGGCCGATCAGCTTGACGATGGGCATGATCCAGTAGCGAGCCTTCGGGAACCAGCCCGCGAACACCCCCGTGATGAAGCCGGCCATCAGTCCAAAGGCGTAGCCGAGAAAGAGCAGACGCATCGAATAGAGCAGATGTATCGCTATCTCAATCCCGTCCGAGACAAAGACGCTGATGATGCGGGTCGAATCCTGAAAGAAAGGCCCCGGCAGGATATGCGCTTTCATGGTGAGGATATCCCAGACCATGACGCCGATCAGGAAAGCGAACAGCCTTGGCGCGGCCTCGGTTTTACGCGCGTAGGCTTCCGGATTTGTCCTGCGCAAGATCAGCCATTTGACCGTATAGACGAGGAGTATCACCGCGACGAGGACGGTGAGCGTCAAACTCTTTCGCATGATGGAATCGTCCGGCACAAGATAGTAGTTGGCGATGAGGGCCGCGCCGCCTACATACGGGAGCGATAAACGGATGGGTGCTTTCATGGAAAAATACCTCCGGCGCAATGCGCGCCGGGCGGGGAGGCGATCGCAGATCGATCGGGTCGGCCCGCGCCCGGCGAACGGGACAAGCTGTATGGGTTTACGCGGCCTGCGGCTGCGGCGTTCTTGTACGCTCGGCCTCAGTCGTCCTCCCGGTCCGTCTCGTAAAATTCCTCGTAATTGATGAAGGATTTGTCGAGGAACTTGTCCACGTCCACGCCCTTGTCGATGATGCCGGTCTCTTGGTAGGCGGCGAAAGCGTCTCGGAAAGTGTCCTCCGCGATCTGCCCGCCGGGTTCCCACCGGAACGGCTCAACGAGTTCGAGACTTTCCTCGTATTCTCCCATGATGATAAGGCCCTCGTCAAAGCCGTACTTGACCACCGCATTCTTGTTTTCCGGGTCCTGCAGAAATACCGAAGCCTTGTACAGGATCTCCGTGAGTTTCCGCGTCGCGCCGGGATATTCGTCCGCGAACTGCGGGCTGAACATCAGGAAGCAACAGGTCTGATCCCGCAGCGATTCATCGTCGGGCATACGCGTGATATAGCGGTACGTGCCGTCCCGCACCTTCGCGAACGATATCGAATCGGGCAGGACGACGGCCTCGGCATTCCCGTTTTCAAGGGCCTGCAACGCGGCCGCCTGATCCAAACCGATCCATTCAAAATCGTTGATGGGATCGAGACCTTCTTTCAGGATAACGCGGTAGAGATAGGCAAATATGGAGGATCCGACGACGCCCATTCCTCCGATCACCTTGCCCTTCAGGTCGGCGATGCTTTGGTAGGGCGAATCCGCCAACACGACCGTACCCATGCAGCCCTGTTCCAAGCCTATCGTGAAGCGGATGTCGAGGCCCTGCTCCACAGGCTTCAGCCAGCCGTCGAGTACGCCCTCCGTGACGTCGATCTTTCCGGACGCGAGAAGCGGCTTTACATCTACGCTCGGGCCGTTGAGAATCCAGTTGATCTCATATCCCGCCTCTTCAAACAGGCCGAGATATTGCGCCGCGTAGAAATGCAACTCGCAGGAGTCGCCGACGAGACTGACGTTCAGGGGACGACCGACGGACCAATCGTAATCCGCGGTTTCGGCGGCGGTCTCCGTTTCGGACGACGCCGTCGTATTTGCGCTGTCGTTGTTCCCGCCGCAGGCCGCGAGCGACACGAGCAAGGCGCAGGCCGTCAGCAAAGCCGTAAACTTCTTCATCATTGTTTTAACTGCATTCTTCATGTTCTTCTTCCTTTCTCCGCCACAGCATTTCGGCCGCAGCAAACATCGCATGAGCGATCGCACGAGCGATCGGTCCCTTTCCCGAAAAGCGTGAACCGCGAAAGAATCCCCCGCGCGGCCGTCCGGCGCGGCTCATGCCTGTACAGTTGTTTCGATTCCCCTTTCACGGAAGCAGGTCTCCGCCTTTTTGAGGAATTCGGGCGAGGGTTTCAATTCCCCGGAAAGCCTATATTCCCTGTGCAACGATCGGTATTTGCTTTCGCCGTAGGAATGGTAGGCCAGCAATTCAACCGATTCGACGTTCTTCCGGCCCGAAACGAAATCCGCGATCCCCGACATCTCGTCGTCGGTGCAATTGATGCCGTTTATGAGCGGCGTTCTGACGCGCATGC
>JAITKU010000085.1 GCA_031278255.1 Eubacteriales Family XIII. Incertae Sedis bacterium
CCCCACTGACGCCTATGTTTTGAGGGGCGGCGGGCGAAGCCCTTGTCCCCTCAAAACATCCGTTCAACAATTGAAGTGCGCCTTTGGCGCTTCAATTTTGGACGGAGCCAAAATTGAAACGGTACGGAGGGGCCGTCATTTCGCGTCCGCGTGAACCTTTTTTGGGCGTTTGCCGCGGTGTACCTCGACGCGATTCCGCCCTTTCCTCTTGGCGGCGTACATGGCATCGTCCGCGTACCGCAGCAGCGTTTCAAATGAATCGACCTCCTTGCCGGAGGCTATGCCTATGCTGAAAGTGATCGGCAGGATTTTGTCCTCATACCGGCATGGGTTCCCCTCGACGCGGGTTCTGATGCGCTCGGCGAGCCGCAGGGCGGTATCCTCGTCGGAGTCCGTGATCATCACGACAAACTCTTCCCCGCCGTAGCGCGTGACGAGATCATAAGAGCGCACGGTCTCCTTGATACAGGCGGAAACATTCCGCAGTACCGCGTCACCGGCCGGATGCCCGTAGGTATCGTTGATATTTTTGAAGAAATCCAAATCCATCATCATCACGTGGCAGGCGCCGCCGGAGCGTTTTGTCCGCTCGAACTGCATGGAGGCGAGTTCCATGAAATGCCGCCTGTTGTAAAGCCCCGTAAGTGCGTCGGTATAGGCGGCCTGTTCGAGTTTCTTCATCATGCCGATCGAGCTTGTGATATCCTGAATCAGAATGATCCAGCCGAGCAAACGCTGTTTTTTCGTCACGAAAATGGCGTCGATCTGCGCGCTGAAATACCGCTCTTCCCCGTCCTTGTCCGTCTGCACAAAGCGCATACCGAGGTCCTCCGAGTAATCGGCGATGTACAAAAGTTCGTCCGGCCAGTTCGCGACCTGCGTGACGGCGGCGCCGCGCCGCAGACTTTCCAGATCGGGGAAGAGCCGCCGCGCCGCCTTATTTGAACCCATGTATTTCATATCGGGGTTCACGATGACAAAGGCGTCCCGTATGTAGTCCAAGGTCATGGAATACGCCATCGGAACAATGTCAAAGAGATCGTAGCGCATGATGTTGACATAGAACAGCGCGACGGCGGCGATTATGGCGTAGGGCGTGAAATTGATGTTTCTGAGCGGGGTGTGGAACGTGACGGTGCAGAGGATATACATGCCGTTCGCAACCAGCGGAGCGACCAATACCGCAAACAGGAGGAGCAGCGATTTGAACTGTTCCCTGCGTTGCAGGAGCGTTCGGATCAGGATTGCGCAGCCGACCGTTATATAGACCGTGGAATAGCTGTAAATGAAATAGTATAAGGGTCCCTCGTCAATCTGCAAACCCAGCAAGGGCTGTTCCGCGTCAAAGTGATACCCGGCGTACATCCAGCCGGTGTACTCCGTGGTCCACACAATCGACAGACCGGCGACCGGAAGAAGCAAAATCAAGGGTTTTAGGTATTTTACGCGCAACTCGAAATCGCAGTAATCGATGACGAGAAACAGGCAGAGCGCGGGCAAAAAGCAGCTGCCCAGATACATGAACTTCACCGCGACCAGCGCGCCGCCGACCGAAAAAGCGGTCAATTCACAGAAATAGCCGACGAGATACAGAAAAACGGTGAGCAGGCACAGCACGAAATAATTGCGTTTTTCGCTGCGACAATGCCAAAAGGTGACAATGATCAGATACACCGTCAAGACGATGGAAAGAAAGAGGAGAATGAGTGTACATACATAGCCGACCACTGTTTTTATGCTCCTTTGCGCCTCGTGTGCTGCGCGCATTTTTTTCGTTTTAAAATCGAAAACAATAATATATTCGTTCTTTAAACTATAATTTTCAGTTAGTATTATTTTAAAAGTGCAAAATACGCATACAGTGCAACTTATTGCGCGTGTTTTCGTTTCCAAACGAAAAAGTTTATGGTATTTGATTTATTTAACAATCAACGTGTTCATTATATCATAACGCGTGATATAAAATCAAATAAATACGTCGTGTAAAGAAAAAGAAACAAATCGACAAAAACCCCGGCGATTGCATTGCAAAGTCGCAAACAACGGGCCGCGACAGCCCCGTATTCTTTCTGAATTCCTTGACTATTGGCACATATGCAATTAAACTATATGCACAAGCTATTGATTGTTTGCGGAGAGGGACTATATGAAACAGGAAGCCGTGGAGCATTTTTTGAAGCAGGATCACAAGGCGAATATATTGAAAGCGGCGGAGGCCCTGAAAGACGTGCTTCGGCCCACGGCGTTGATTTACAGCGATTTTTTCAGCGAGGAGCGCGGCTGTAACGTCTATATCAAGCCCGAAAACCTACAGGTGACGGGTTCCTACAAGATTCGCGGCGCCTACAACAAGATCAACGGTCTGTCGCCCGAGGAGGGGCGGCGCGGCGTGATCGCGGCCTCGGCCGGAAACCACGCGCAGGGCGTGGCCGTCTCCGCGAAGCGAAAAGGCATCCCGGCGACGATCGTCATGCCGAATGTAACGCCGTTTTTGAAAGTGAACGCGACGCAGGCCTACGGCGCGGAGGTCCTGATACACGGGGATATGTACGACGATGCCTATAACCGGGCCCTCGCCCTGGCCGAGGAACAGGCTTATACTTTCATTCATCCTTTCGACGATTACGATATCATCTGCGGGCAGGGCACGGCGGGGCTGGAAATACTGGCCGAGCTGCCCGAGGCGGATGAGATACTCGTTCCGATAGGCGGCGGCGGTCTCATTTCCGGCATCGCGCTCATCGTGAAAGCCCTGAATCCCAAGGTCCGCGTTACGGGGGTCGTTCCCATCGGCGCGATGTCCATGAAGATATCCGTTGACGAGGGCCGCGTCACGCGGCTCGCGGGCGTAAAGACCTGCGCCGAGGGCGTTGCGGTCAAACAGCCCGGCGATCTGACCTTTGCCGTCGTAAGGAAATACGTCGATGAGATCGTGACCGTCAGCGAAAAGGAGATTATGGAGGCCGTGCTTTTGACGCTCGAAAAGCACAAGCTGATCGCCGAAACCGCGGGGGTTGTTTCGCTGGCGGCGCTCAGGAAGCGGGCGAAGCCCGGCCGAAACATCGTCTGCCTCATGAGCGGCGGCAACATCGATATGGTCACGATTTCCTCCATCATCAACCAAGGCATGATCAGCCGGGGCCGTATCCTGTGCTTCTCCGTCGATCTTCCCGACAGACCGGGCCAACTCCTGAAAGTCGCCGGCCTGCTGGCGGAGGCGGGCGCGAATGTCATAGGGCTGGAACATAACCAATTCAAAGCCATCGACCGTTATTCAAACAAGGTGGCGCTGGAAATGACTGTCGAGACCAACGGACCGGATCATATCAGGCAAATACTTGATATATTGGAAGATAATAACTTTACCATTACGCGCATATATTGAGCGGCGAAGCGGGTACAAAGCGGCATGGATACGACTGAAATCGACAACAGCAAAGCTTCCTCGGAAGAACTCTTGAAAAAGCGCCTCGCCCGGCAGGAACTCGCGTCGGCACTCGCGGAAAAATTCGTCTCCGCCGAGGATCTTTCGAGCCTCGTGGAGGATGCCCTGCGCATGGTCGGCGAATTTATGGGCGTTACGCGCATACTCGTGTCGAGACCGGAGAGCGATTCCGAACGCAGCCACGCGGCCTTTTTCTGGTGCGGCGAAGAGCGGATTGAGACCGCGCCGGCCGTCGTGGGTCTGAACGAATTGATCTTTTCGAGTTTTCCGCGCGAGGCGCCGCAGGGCGCGATCCCCACGGTGTATTGCAACGATACCCAAAGCGAGCCGCGCTACCGCATTTTGGAGATCGTCAAGGTCAGGGCTTTCATCTGGGCGCCCCTCTACGTCGATGGTCTCTATTGGGGTTTGATCAGCGTCGAGGAATGTATGGACCCGCGCGTATGGACGGAGGGCGAACGGCAACTGATCGGCCTGATCAGCAAACTCATATCCGCCGCCGCCTATCGCGGTCTCATGGAGCGGAAGCTGACGCGCCTGTCCTCCATCGTGAAGAATTCGCCGCAGTTCATCGCCTATATCAACCGCGCCGGCGCGTTTGAATACGTCAACGAGGCGGCCTCCGTCATGACCGGCTACAGCGAGAGGGACCTCCTGAAAGGCGGCGTGGGGCTGCTGCTCGACAGCGATACCTTTTCAAAGCTGGAAAGGGAATATTCGGAGATCATCGAAACGGAAAGCAGACGCGAATACTGTCTGGATATACACGTAAAGGGCGGGTCCATACGCACCGCGCAGGTTTCGGTTTTCTCCATCAGCGACAGGACCGCGGGCCTCGGCGTCATAGCGCACGATATCACGGGCGATATACGGATGCGGCGGGAACGCGAGGAGGCGCTCGCGCAGGCGGAAAGCGCGAACAGGGCCAAGAGCGAATTCCTGTCGCGCATGTCCCACGAAATGCGCACGCCCATGAACGCCATCATCGGCATGACGAGTATCGGCAGGAGCGTCGCGGAATCGGAACGCAAGGATTACTGTCTGGACAAGATCGACGAGGCCTCCAAACACCTGCTCGGCGTGATCAACGACGTACTCGATATGTCGAAGATAGAGGCCGGAAAACTGGAGATATCCTGCACGGAATTCAATCTCGAAAAGCTGCTGCGGCGCGTGATCGACGTGGTTGGCTTTCGCATAGAGGAGAAGCGCATCGCGTTCAGCCTGTCCATAGAGGAAAACGTTCCCGCGTTCATCGTTTCGGACGAGCAGCGCTTGGCGCAGGTGATCGCGAATTTCCTTTCAAACGCCGTCAAATTCACGCCGGAGGAGGGCGAAGTCTCCCTGTCGGCGCGCCTCGCGGACGAGGACGCGGCGGGAAATTGCCGGCTGGAATTCACCGTCGCGGACAACGGCATAGGGATATCGAAAGAGAATCAGGCCAAGCTTTTCCATTCGTTTGAACAGGCGGACGGCAGCATATCGAGAAAATACGGCGGCACCGGACTCGGCCTCGCGATATCCAAACGCATTATCGAGATACTGGACGGCGGGGTTCGCGTCGAGAGCGAGGAGGGCAAAGGCGCCCGCTTCATCTTCCACATCGCGGCAAAACGCGGAACGCGGGGCGCGCCGGCGGAAGCGGAGGAAAGCGGCGCGGGGGCCTTTGCGGGGCGCGCCGCCGCGTTCGCGGGGCGTCGCATACTGGTCGCGGAGGATATCGAGATCAATCGGGAAATCGTGGCCGCCCTCCTCGTCGATACGGGCATAGAGATCGATATGGCCGAAAACGGCGTCGAGGCCGTGCGGACCTTTGCGGCGGACCCCGCGCGCTACGATCTCATCTTCATGGATATCCACATGCCGGAGATGGACGGGTTTCAGGCGGCGCGCGCGATACGCGCGCTCGACGCGCCGCAGGCCGCCACCGTCCCGATCGTGGCCATGACCGCCAACGTGTTCCGCGAGGATATAGAGTTCTGTCTCGCGGCCGGCATGAACGCGCATATCGGCAAGCCTCTGGATCTCGAGGCCCTGCTCGATAAGCTGCACATGTATCTGGGGCGTTAGGCCGGCCCGCTTCCTGCAAATTCATTCTATTTATTGTAATACAAGGAAGCACGCTTCCTTTCAAAAAATAATTTGACAAGCAGGTCTTTCACCCCTTATATTATATTATAAAGCAATTTGGAAAATACAAGTAACAGGAGGAATCGGCAACATGAACGAAAAGATGAAACGTCCGCTGTCCGTTTTGACGGCGAGCATCCTCGCGGTATGCCTCACTTTCGCCGCCGCGCACCGCCCCGCCGCGCTGTCGGCGGCCGGCGCGGAAGCGCCGGCCGCCGTCACCGTGTACGTGTCCGTGGAGAAGTTCACCTTGGGGC
>JAITKU010000182.1 GCA_031278255.1 Eubacteriales Family XIII. Incertae Sedis bacterium
GCTTTGCCCGCCGCCCCTCAAAACATAGGCGTCAGTGGGGGATTGCACCCGCCACTGACAGCTTGGAAAGTTGAAACCCGCCGCCTGTAGAGGCGGGGGACTGACGCCGTCGTTCAAATATTCAAATCGGTTTGTCCGATTTGAAGCGCTAAGGGCGCACTTCCGTCAAAATCCCTACATGAAGCGTTTCAGGCTGTAGCCTTTCTCCCGCACCTCCGCAACCGCGTCAATATCCTGATTCTTTTTCAGGAGAACGCCGAGGAAAGGCAGTTCGCTCGCGATCCGCTCGACGGGGATGCCCGCGATCGACAGGGCTTGCAGCCAGTCGAGCAGCTCCGAGGTGCCGGGCTTCTTCTGCAACTCTTTCATCTCCCGCAGCTTGTAGAAAGACTCCAGCGCCCCGGCCAGCAGCTTCGCGTCTATGTCCTTATAGTGAACGCGCACGATCTCCTCCATCTTGTCCGGCGTCGGGAAAGCGATGTAATGAAAAAGGCAGCGCCGCAGGAACGCGTCCGGCAGTTCCTTTTCGGCGTTGGAGGTGATGATGACGATGGGGCGCTCGTTGGTCTTGACGGTCTCCTTCGTCTCGTTTATATAAAACTCCATCCTGTCCAGTTCCCACAGCAGATCGTTCGGGAACTCCAGGTCCGCCTTGTCGATCTCATCGATCAAAAGCACGACCCGGTCCTGCGCCGTAAAAGCCTCGCCAAGCTTCCCAAGCCTGATGTAACGCCCGATGTCCTTGACATCCCCCTCCCCGAACTGGCTGTCGTACAGCCGCTGCACGGTATCGTAGAGGTAGAGGCCGTCCTGCGCCTTGGTGGTGGACTTGATGTTCCATATGATCAGTTCCTTGCCGAGCGCGTCGGCGATCGCCTGTGCCAGCATGGTCTTGCCCGTGCCCGGCTCCCCCTTGATCAGCAGGGGTTTTTCGAGCGCGATCGCTATGTTTACCGCGTTTTGCAGTTCGCGCGTGATCACGTAATGCGCGCCGCCCGTGAATTTGTCGAATGTCCTTTTGCTCATTGCTTTCCTTTCCGTGTCGGCCGCCGCATAGGGGCGTTTGCCGCGGCGGCGCCGATCCCGATTTCTATAAGCCGACCGGCATCATATTGTCAAGGCCCCCCGCCGCGGGCGCGCGGCTGTTCAGCGCGTCTGTCAGTCCGACCGCGACGCCGAAAGCATAGGACTCCCTGTACGCGTCCGTCAGCATGAGCGCCAGGTCCGAAGCGTTTGACAGGAAAGCGCCCTCCACGATCACGGCCGGCATCTGCGTCCTGTTCAAGACGATATAGGCGGGGCCGTCGTGTATGCCCAGATCGGGCAGACCCGTGTAGGCGCTGACGGCTTTCTGCACGGACGCGGCCAGCGTTTCGCTGTCCAAGGGATACGCGGCCGCCCATTCCTTATTGTAGTAATAGGTCGATGTGCCGCTGACCTCCGGCTTCTTGGAGGAATTGTTGTGGATGCTGATGTACAACTGCGCGCCCTGCGCGTTCGCGATCTCCGGCCTTGCGTAGCGGTCCACCGTAACATCGTCGCTCCGTATCATGTAGACGGAGAAACCCGCGGCGCGCAGATAGGTCTCAAGCCGCAGGGCCACATCCAGATTGACATCTTTCTCGAAGAGCAGGGTTTGCCCGTTTTCCTTGCCCAAGGCCCCGGGATCGCTCCCGCCGTGGCCCGCGTCGATCACGACCGAAAAACCCGCGAACGCGGGATCGAGTTGCGGCAAAGCGCCCCCAAGGTCCGCGCGCGCGAAAGAACCGCCCCGCGAAATCGCGTCCGGCGCGGGCGATCCGCCCTCCTGCGCGGAATCCTCGGCAAGCGCGGACGGCGCTTCCGCGGGCGGGGGCGACGCGATCACCACCGTGCGCGTCGACTCGTCCCAGCTTATGCCATAACCCAAGGCTTCCGCGACGACGCGCACGGGGATCATCGTCCGATCTCCGTGGATCAGCGGCGGAACCTCCATATCGAATATATTGCCGTTTATCGCGTATTCAAACACATCGATCGTCAGGATTATGCCGGCGGCCGTGGTCGATACGGCGACCTGCCTTGTCGCGTCATCCCAAGAAACGGAAGCGCCCATGCGCTCAAACAGCGCCCTGGCGGGTATCAGCGTGCGTTCCCGCACGATGAAAGGCGGCACATCGCTCTCCACGGGGAGACCGTCCAGCGTAAGGCCGACGGGAAATTCCGCGCAAAAGGCCAGCCCCTCCGCAATCTCTTCGCTCGAAACGGGCAAGACCGCGGGCGCATCCGCCGAGGCGAGCGGTTCCGCGACCAAAGACGCCTCCGCGCCGGCCGCGCAGAGGGGGAAAGCCCACGCAAAGCACAGCGCGAGCAAAAGCGCCGCCGCGCGGCGCGCGCAAAACGCGCGGCGGCAGACGCCGCCGCGCGTGAGATTCGATCGGCGAGGCAAGAAATGCGCATCGTTCTTCATTCGGCGTTTTCCTTTCCGTATTATCATACCGGATACGCCGCCGCTTTGGGCCTATGTAACCGAATTGTAATATATCTGAAATGAAGGACGCCGCCCAATCCCCTGCCGCGGCACCCGGGCCGTGTCCGCGAGGGACGCGAACGGAAAAGATATGTACTCTCTGTTGCAAACGAATAAATATTGACAGGGCCGCTTTCTTCATTTTGGCTTTCGTTCAGCTTTGTTCTCAGTCGTAAAGTGCTGTGTCTTGTGCGATCGCGGGAACATCGGTATCCATAATGCCCTTTAGGTTCTCGGTGGAAACATTTTCAGTCTCTTCGGCCAATCGAACCGATTGATTCATAACAATATCGTCAAAAAGGTTCCGCACAAGTCGCCCGTTGGAAAAATTATCGTCATGCTTGTTCAACTCCGATTGCAACCATTCTTTCACGCGTCCAATCACCTTTTCGTCCGCTTCATATTCATTCACACTGCATAAATGAAGAAAAATATCCAACAGTTCACCCAAAGAGTAGTCGTTAAAGGTTATAAAGATGTTAAACCTTGATTTTAAACCGGGATTGGAATTGAAAAATTGTTCCATTAATTTTGTGTATCCGGCGACAATCACAACTAAATCATCGCGGCAATCTTCCAATGCCTTCGTCAGTTCCGTAAGGCACTCACGACCATAACTATCACTATGGTCGTTCTCGGTTATGCTGTACGCCTCATCAATAAACAGCACCCCTCC
>JAITKU010000080.1 GCA_031278255.1 Eubacteriales Family XIII. Incertae Sedis bacterium
GCTCCGCCGCGCGTTTTTGTTTCCGCGTCTTTCGGCTCGGAACTTCCCGATCGAACCGGCGCGCGGGCGCGGCAAGAAAGAACCGCCTTTGCATCCGGCGCAAGGCGGTTTTTTTATGCAAACGGGTACTTCGCTCTCTTCGCCGTGCCTGTTTTGCATTGCGACCGAAGCCGCGCAAAACAGGCATGGCGCACAGCGGAACTTCAGTGAAACTGTCAAAAAATACTTGTCCCAAGTACGCTTCATCCGGTATACTATGTAAAGGCCCGTTCGCGTCGCGTCCTTGCGGACCGCGCAGGCGGGGAAACGGGCGTTTTCGACGATTTGCGTGTTTGCCGCGCGCTTGGCGGCGGACCGGAATGAAACAGGCGTAAAAATGGATGTTTTCAACGATTTAAATCCCTCCGCGCTGACGGTGGAACAGATGATGAACCGGAATTTCAAGCCGCTTTGCGTAGGGGACAGCTTGCGCGCGGTCGTTGAGGGCTACCACAAATACAAGATCAACCTGCTTCCGATCATCGACGAAAACGAAAACCTGGTCGGGGTGTTTCCCAAAAAAAGACTTTTTAGGGCATTATTGGAAGGAGCCGACCTCGACTCCCCCTGCGAGGCCTACATGGTGGACAATCCCGTATTCGTAACCACGGACCGCACCTACGACGAATACTCCCTCGTGGTCCGCGTAACGAAGAGCAAGGTGGACAACGTGGTGGTGCTGGATCAGGCCCATCGCGTGGTCGGTATGATCGGAACGGCGGAATACCTCCGCGAAAGCCTGAACATGATCACGGCCTCCTCCGCCCTGCTCGAATCCCTGTTCCGGGTCAACGCCGAGGGCATAATCATCGTCGATCGGCAGGAGCGCATACGGCGCGTGAACCCCGCCGCGGAGCGCATGTTCGGGCTGCGCGCTTCGGATACGAGGGGGAAACGGCTGCAGGAGGTCCTCCCGGAGATCGCGGCCTCGGAGGAACCGCGTATCGGCCTCAGGCGGACCGTTCGTTCCCTGCCCGTGATCATAAACAGGATTCCCATCTTGGAGAACGGCGAACGGGTCGGCGCGAGTTTCTCTTTCCTCGACATCTCGGACATGGAGAAGATCGCGCGCGAACTCGAGATCGTCAAGGAGATGCAGACGACGATCGACGGGGTTTTGAGCGCCTCCTCGGACGGGGTGTTCGTATCCGACGTCTCGGGCGCCGTCAAATACGTGAACGAACGGGCCTGCCGCCTGTTCTCCGAAAGCCCCGAGCGGATCATCGGCAGACCTTTGCGGGAACTGCTCAAAACGGAAAGCCCTTTCAAGGCTATGCGCTCCGGCGCCGCCGAGGTCGATTCCTGCGACATTCACGAAAAAAAATGCATCGTCTCGCACGTCCCGTTCAAGGAGGCGGGCTGCGGCGACGCGGCTTTCACCGGCGTCGTGAGTACCGTATATCTCAACGACAACACCGTGGCCGAGGAGATCGCCCGCAAATGGCTCTATTTGAACCAACAGGTGCAGTATTACCGCGACGAACTCGAAAAAAGGGGCGGCGAGGGCAACCGCTTCGATCGGATCGTAACGACCGATCCCGCGTTCAAGCGCATGAAAGCGGAGGCGCTGTTGATCGCGCGAAGCAGTTCCACCGTCCTTTTGACGGGGGAGAGCGGTGTGGGCAAGGACATGTTTGCGCGCTGCATTCACGAGGCGAGTCCGCGCGCGAAAAAGCCGTTCATAAAGGTGAATTGCGTATCCATCCCGGAGACGCTCTTTGAATCGGAACTCTTCGGTTACGCGCCCGGCTCTTTCACGGGCGCGCTGAAAAACGGAAAGCCCGGGTATTTCGAGCGGGCGCATCAGGGTACCGTATTCCTCGATGAGATCGGCGACATGCCCCTGTCCGTGCAGGCCAAGCTGCTGCAGGTGTTGCAGGAAAAGGAATTTGTCCGCGTCGGCGGAACGGAAAAGCAGAGCGTGGATGTCAGGATCATCGCCGCCACCAACCGAAACCTGCGGGAGGCCATCGCGAACAAGACCTTTCGGGAGGACCTGTTCTACCGTCTCAACGTGATCGAGTTCTGCCTGCCGCCGCTGCGCGCGCGCGCCGCGGACACGATCGTACTCGCGGAGTCTTTCGTCGAAAAATACAACCGGATACTGGGGGCCCGCGTAACGGGAATCAGCGCGCGGGCCGGGGAAGCCCTGCGCGCCTACGCCTGGCCCGGAAACGTCCGGGAACTCGAAAACGCGATCGAACGCGCGGCCAACTACGTTTGGGAGGGGGAGATCGGGCCGGAGAACCTGCCCGCGCGGATTCTCGAATCCGCGTCCGCGGCCGAACCGCCGCCCGGATCGTATCGCGACGCGCTCCTCGATTTCGAGAAAGAAAATCTCTTGGCCGCGCTGGAAAAGACAAACGGGAACAAGAGCGCGGCGGCGCGTATGCTGCATATAAGCCGGTCCGCATTTTACGACAAGCTTGCCAAATACGACCTCAGATAAACCTCTCCGAGACAGGCTCGCGGAGGCACCCTGTTACACAACACAAAGCAGAGGAGGACACAACATGTCAAACGCAAACGATTCCGCGGGCGCCCTGCACACGCGGACACATCTTTTTATCCTGTGCGGCCTGTTCGCCGCGCTGACCGCGGTCTGCGCGGTCATCTCGTTGCCCCTGCCGTTCACGCCCGTGCCCGTAAGCCTCGCCACGCTGGCGGTACTCTTGGCGGGCGGCATTCTGGGCGCGAAATTCGGCGCGCTCAGCCAGGTCGTCTACATCCTTTTGGGCGCGATCGGCCTGCCCGTATTCGCGGGTTTCACCGCAGGCGTCGGGATTTTGGCGGGTCCGACCGGCGGATACATCGTGGGATACATTGCCGCCGCCTCTGTCGTCGGTCTCCTGTGCGGACGGCTGAAAGGCGCCGGCATCCGCGCCATGGCCGTCCTCGCGGGCGCCATGGTCCTCGGCATGTGCGCCTGCTACGCCCTCGGAACGGCGTGGTTCATGTACCTGACGAACACGCCGCTCCTCGCCGCCCTCGGCCTGTGCGTGTTCCCTTTCATCCCGGGGGATTTGTTCAAGATCGTCGTCGCCGCGTTCCTGTGCGGCAGGCTGCGCGGTTTCGTCTCGCGCTGAGGGGCGCCCCGCGGCGGGCGCAAGGTCCAAAGAAAGCTCCGAACAAAACGGAGGAATCGGAACGTGTATAATCAAAAGGAGGAAAGAAGATGAAGAAAGCACTTGTATCAACGCTCGCCGTCGCGCTCGCGCTCGCGCTTGCCGCCTGCGGCGCCAAGGCGGAGGACGATCTGGCCTACATCGAGGACAAAGGCACGCTCGTCATAGGCATCACGGATTACGCGCCCATGAACTACTACGACGAGAATCAGGTACTCGTCGGCTTCGACACGGAATTCGCCGAGGCGGTCTGCGCGAAACTGGGCCTGACGCCCGAATTCGTGATCATCAACTGGGACACAAAGGAAACGGAACTCAAGGCCAAGAACCTCGACTGCATCTGGAACGGGCTGACCGTGACGGAGGAACGTCGCGAGAACATGGCTTTCAGCGATTCCTATCTCCGCAACGAGCAGGTTGTGGTCGTGCGCGCGGCG